>CAYGUY010000055.1:5470-24659 GCA_964353165.1 uncultured Maribacter sp. | reverse complement strand
TATTTGTAACCGGGGGTAGTGGCGGTGGTGTGTTAACTGCATGGATCGTTGGTAAAACGGACCGTTTTAAAGCGGCTGTTGTAGCCAAGCCCGTAATTAACTGGGCAAGTTTCGTGCTGTATGCGGATGGTGCCGCATTCTTCTCTAAATATTGGTTTGGTAAAAAACCATGGGAAGATCCGGAAAGCTATTTTAAACGCTCCCCTTTAAACTATGTAGCTAACGTCACTACCCCAACCATGTTACTCACAGGAGAAGAGGATTACCGTACACCCATAGCGGAATCGGAACAGTTTTATACTGCTTTAAAATTGGAAGGTGTGGAAACAGCCATGGTACGTATTCCAGGAGCATCCCATGGTATTGCCAACAGACCTAGTAACCTTATCGCTAAAATAGCTGGCATTTTGGCGTGGTTTGAAAAGTATAAGGACTAGCCGTAGCGCTAGTTCTTTAACGAGCGGGGACGAAAATATACTCTGAAAGGCTCAATTGAGATGAAATAAATCATTTCTTGAAATTGTTTATCCTCGCGGTAGAACCGAGAATGGAATATTTAAATTAGAATATGATATTGATAAAATCAATAGCTCAAAAATATAACAATCCTATTTTAAATAGCTGATTTTTATAGTATTACCATAGGTTTTTTAGCATACCTCTCTTAATTTAGGAGGAACGTTAATTTAAAAAAAACACCTATGAAAACCACCAGATTAAATCGAAGGGAATGGCTTAAAAAAGGGATGCTCACCGCTGGCGCCGCAGTTACCATGCCCTATCTTAGTTTTGCAGAAACTCCAAGCATACCTATAATTCTTGATACTCACGGCAATGCTGTCTATAGCCCATTTTTTAAGGAGTACCTACCGGATAATTTTAGGGAATTCCCTGTATTGGAGGCCAAACTAAACGCAAATGAAAATCCTTACGGTCCGTCTCCTATGGCCTTGGAAGCTTTAAAAAATGCTGCTTCGGGCGGAAACCGATATGCTTGGAAAGAGCTTTATCAATTAACGGATAAAATTGCAGCGTTCGAAGGAGTTTCCCAAAAAAATATCATGATGGGTCCCGGTTCTTCCGATTTATTGGAAAAAACTGCAATGGTACTGTTTATGAACGGCGGCAACGTAGTTTCTGCCGACCCCGCTTACATGTCTTTAATTCGTGTAGCAGAGGCCGCTGGTGGAACCTGGAAACCTGTCCCTCTAAAAGATGATTGGTCTCATGACCTCGATGCTATGGAAGCAGCAATAGATGACCAAACTAAATTGGTATATATCTGTAACCCGAACAATCCTACCGGCACCATTACAGACTCTAAAAAATTATTGGATTTCTGCTCCCGTGTATCGGAAAAAGTTCCCGTTTTTGTAGATGAAGCCTATCTATGGTTTTTAGAAGACGGTGCCAAACAAAGCATGGTCTCATTGATTAACGAAGGTAAAGATATTATTGTAGCACGTACCTTCTCCAAAATTCACGGTATGGCAGGCCTTCGCGTTGGATACGCCGTCGCTCAAGAAGCAACCTTGGATAAACTTCAAAAAATTACCCGTGCGGGCATGGGAATCTCTTATCCTTCGGTATATGCCGCAATGGGTGCTATGGACGACTCAGTATTTTTAGAAAGCTCTCGACAAAAAAATAAGGAATGCAGGGAATATGTTTATCAAGAACTGACAAAAATGGGCATTGAGTACGTACCCTCTTATACCAGCTTTATGATTTTCCCTATTGAAATGGAAGGCAAAGCATTTCTACAAAAAATGACCGATTTAAAAGTAGGTGTTCGTGCTTTTGAGTTTATGGGTAAAAAATGGTGTCGGGTAAGCATGGGAACCATGGAGGAAATGAAACTGTTTACGGCAGCTCTTACCAAAGTATTAGTATAGCCTATGGATATTGGATTTCAAAAAACCATCGTTTTTCTATTTTTCATATTCATTGGGGTACTACTTAAAACCAAGTTCAAATCCAAGGAAGAAGTTACGGGCATCAAAAAAATAATTCTGAACCTTGCCTTGCCGGCCACTATTTTTATTGCACTATTGGGCGTGAAGGTAGAATTAAATTTATTGTTGCTGCCCTTGTTGGCTCTTTTGCTTAATATATTGCTGTTTGTGGTTTTCCCATTTGTATTGCCTGTTTTAGGAATTAAAAAAGAGACTCCCGAATTCAGGACAGCTAAACTGCTTGTGCCTTCGCTAGCTCCAGGATTATCCTGTTTTCCTTTTGTATTGGAGTTCCTTGGAGAGGAATACTTGGCAAAAGCTGCCATGGCTGATCTTGGGAATAAAGTGTTTGTGCTTATCTTTTTATATCTGGTTGCGATGAAGTGGTATTTGAGCGTACATGACAAGACACAGAAAAAGGGAATTTCCAAACTAGGCTCACTGCTTAAAGTAATGGTGTCCGAGCCAGTAAACCTTTTCATTATAGCTGCTTTGGCCCTACTTGCTTTTGGTTTTAATATGACCTCCTTACCCTTTGTAATCAGTGAAACCCTACTAAAGTTAAGCCTGATTATGACTCCTTTAGTGCTCTTGTTCATTGGTCTTGCTGTAAAAGTGAAACGCAAGCAGTTTGTTCAAATATTTTCTTTATTATCCTTACGGGCTGGTTTGGTGTTTTTCATTAGTGGGATTTTTGTGCTGATTTCAGGAATACAGGCCAATAACGAAGTACTGTTATTACTCGCTTTCGGTTTGAGTGCTTGTAGTTTTTGGCCTTATGCCCATATCTCTTCCATTGATAGTTTAGAGACCGATGGGAACTCCAAAAAGAGGACATTTAATAACAATTATGCCATCAGTATTTTGGCTCTGTCATTTCCGTTATCGACCTTGCTTATTCTAGGGGTACTTAACAGTGGGGCATTGTTTATTCAAATGCCTAATATATTTATCGTATCCGCCGTGTTGTCTCTAATTGGATTGATTTCTCCCATATGGTTCAGGTTAAAGAAAGCACTTAAAGAACATAAAACATTAAGTTCAAAATTAAACTCGGCAAGGGCGGAACACATATAATCACAACGTTTATTCTCAACATGCTGATTTTATTTTATTGATTATACCATAGTTACCAAACGAAAAAGTATACGTGCTGTTTTTTCAATAGCTGATGAGTTGAAGTTCTTCCTAGACATATCTGGCAGTAAGCTAAGTATATGGCCAAACCTTATCTTATGGAAATCTATTTGTTAGGAAGGCAGAACGAGTAAACCTAAACTTAGGTAGACCACTATCGGATACCGGTTAAAAAGAAAATACTCCAAAATCATATTACCATAAGTAGTAATATTCACATCTAAGGTTTATCAGATAATCGCTAACTTCAACTTCTAATATATTTAAAGAGTTATCCCGTGAAAAATTTTCTGATTATTATTTTTTTGTGCGCTACTCCATTCTTGAAGGCACAAGAGTTTAAGGCCATGTCCTATAATATTAAATACGATAATGTTAGCGACACCGTGAACAATTGGAACAATCGTAAAGAGGCTATGGTGAAACTCTTAAAGCATTATGCCCCCAGCTTTTTAGGAATGCAAGAAGTACTTTACAATCAATTAACTTTTCTAGACGAACAGTTACCTTCTTATAAGTTTGTTGGCGTTGGTAGGGACGATGGAAAGCAAAAAGGGGAATACTCCCCTATTTTTTATAACACTAGCGAATTTGAGGTTTTAACCAGTGACACTTTTTGGTTGTCTACTACACCTGAGCTCATTTCTGTAGGCTGGGACGCATCCATGGAACGTATTTGTACCTATGGGCTTTTTGAACACAAAGCCTCCAAACAAAAAGTATGGGTCTTCAATACCCATTTTGACCATATAGGCACTACCGCCCGTGCAAAGTCCGCTGAACTCATAGCTTCTAAAGTCAAGCAAATGAACATGGATAATACCCCAGTAATACTAATGGGCGACCTAAATTCACCACCAGAATCGGCTCCTATCCAGTATTTACAACAACAGTTTTCCGATGGTCAAACAAGCACGAAAAATTCATTTTATGGCCCTACTGGAACCTTTAGCGGATTTAATCCTGATAAGATTTTAGATACACGTATCGACTATATTTTTACCGATTCTCTTGGGGTAGAAGAGTATATGCATATTGATGACCGCATGGAAAACAACAAGCATATTTCCGACCATTTACCGGTGTTGGCTAGGCTTAGGTTTAAATAAAAGAGTAAATGATAATATATCACCCGTATCTAAATAACATATTAACTTTACCACTTTAGTTATTTTGTCTTATGTATATACCAGAACACTATAAAAACGGAAACCTATCCGAAGTTCGCGACTTCCTAAAGGAAAATAGCTTTGGTATATTGGTAAGTCAGGTCGATGGGAAACCTTGGGCCACGCATATTCCGTTAGAATTGGATACGGATGGCAACGGCAATGATATTTTGGTAAGCCATATTGCCAAATCAAATCCACAATGGAAACAGTTTACGGAAACCACAGAAGTACTCTGCATTTTCAACGGACCGCATGCTTATGTTTCTTCGTCCTGGTATCAAGAAGAAGAAGTCCCTACATGGAACTATATTGCCGTACATGTGTATGGAACCCTTAAAATAATTGATGAGCAGGCGGTTATTAGCTCTATGCACAAACTAGTGGACAAATACGAACAGCAGTCGGAATGCCCAGTTTCAATAAACAACTTATCTTCCAAAACCATGCGCCAAGTAAAAGGTGTAGTAGGATTTCAAATTAAAATAACGGAGATACAGGCAGCCAAGAAATTATCTCAAGGCAGGGAACATGATCACCCTAAGATTATTGAAGAGCTAGGAAAGAGAGGGGCCGATGCTATGGCTATTTCTAAGGAAATGAAAAAATTAACCCCTAAGCACTAAGTGAAAAATTTTAAAACCTCTAACATATTGATTTAACACCTTGCTTGAAAAAGTAAAACCCGAAAATCTTATCTTCAGGCTGATAATTCATAGAAACCCATCCAATTTATACATCATGATAAAAAAACGATACAACACAGTAAAAAATAACATGCTACGACTATTTGGATTGCTATGTTTTTCGGTTACGACAATACGTGCACAAAGTGAAACCAAACTCATGCACCAACCAGCACTAAGTGATACACACATTGCTTTTATTTATGCCAACGATCTTTGGGTAGCCAATAAGGATGGATCTAATCCCAAAAGGCTAACAATTGATGAAGGGGTAGAATCTAGCCCTATATTTTCACCAGATGGTTCCATGATTGCTTTTAATGCGGAATATGATGGTAATTCGGATGTATTTATTGTCCCGGCAACCGGAGGAATTCCAAAACGGCTTACCTGGCACCCCTATACCGATTTGGTACGTGATTTTTCGCCAGATGGTCAACAGGTCCTTTTTGCTTCTAGACGCACTTCACACACCAATAGACATTTCAAATTGTTTACAATTTCAGTGAATGGTGGTAATGTGAATCAACTAGATATACCTAACGCTTTTTGGGCAGCTTATTCGGAAAATGCCAAACACATAGCCTATACTCCAATTTATGATGCGTTCAATCAATGGAAACACTACCGTGGTGGAACTATTTCTCGTATTTGGGTGTATGACACAACAGACAAGAAGGTTGTTGAAATTTCAAAACCGGTAGGAGGTAGTAACGATACACAGCCACAATGGATAGGCAAAGACATCTATTTTAGAAGTGACCGTGATGGAGAGTTCAATCTTTATAGTTACAATACAACCAACAAAGCCATAACCAAGCATACCAACTATACAGGTTTTCCTGTAATTAACGCAAAAGCACATAAAACAGAAGTCATCTATGAACATGCCGGTACACTTCACATTTATGATACTGCTTCTGATACCGATAAAAAATTAACAATACATATTACCACAGATCTTTTAGAATTAAGAGAACGTTTTGTTTCCGGAAAACAATATGTTCGTTCAGGTCATATATCTCCTTCTGGAGCAAGAGTAGTTTTGGATTTTAGAGGAGACATTGTTACACTACCTTCTAAAAAAGGTGATGTTAAAAACATAACCCAAACTCCTGGCGCACATGAAAAATTTCCTGCTTGGTCACCAGATGGCAAATACATTGCCTATTTATCTGACGCTTCTGGGGAGTATGCGCTCCATGTACAAAATACCTCCTCTGGGTCTATCAAAGAAATAAAACTGGATGGCTCTGGTTTTTACGGAAACTTACATTGGTCTCCAGATAGTGAAAAAGTAAGTTATGTTGATAATGGCCGCACAATCTATGTAACCCAAATAGCAGCTGGAACAACAACCAAAATTGGTCAAGATGATTTATTTGTCCCTGGAGATTTAAGAGAACTTTTTAGTGATTGGTCTTTTGATTCTAATTGGATAGCCTATACCAAAGTTACGGCTACTAATTTTGAAAAAGCTTTTCTCTATTCGTTATCAGAAAACAAATCGTATGAACTTACAGATGGGCTTTCTAACGTAACTAACCCCATATTCGATCCAAGTGGTAAATACGTTTATCTATTAGCTTCAACAGATGCAGGGCCCTTGGTCAATTGGTTTGATCAGTCTAATATTGATAATGAACTTACCAATTCTATTTATGCCATCACACTTCAAAAATCTGTTGTTTCGCCGTTAAAAAAGCAAAATGATGAGGAAAAAGGAGAGGTAAAAGAAGAAGAACCAACAAAAGAGGTTTCCAAAAAAGGAAAAAAAGCTACCCCTCCAACCAAAGTCTTAAAAATAGATTGGAACGGCATTCAAAATAGAATGATTGCATTACCTGTTGAGCCTGGCGTGTTTAGTGCTTTAAAATCTGTAAAGGAAGGAGAATTGTATTACCTATCCAGTTCTTTCCACTCCAGTGATTCCAAACTATATAAGTTTGCTTTTGAGGATAGAAAGGCAGAAGAGTTACTTCCGTTAAATATGTACGAAATAGCGGCCGGTGGAGAAAAAATGTTTTATTATAGTGACGGTTCTTGGTATGTTTCCGACCTCGGAAAAAAATCTGAAGATGCTGCTTTAGACTTAGCAAGCATATCTGTTAAAATAGACCCCAAGCAAGAATGGAATAACATCTTTGAAGAAGCTTGGCGAGTGAATAGAGATTACTTCTATGACCCCGGAATGCACGGTGTGGATTGGAATGCCATGAAAGTCAAGTATGCACCTTTAATAGCACAAGCTTCCTGTAAAGATGATTTGTATCGTGTTATGCAATGGATGTTTAGCGAGCTGGCTGTAGGTCACCACCGTTTTAATAGCGATGGAGATCAATTAAACGAACCAAAAGAAATAGCTGGTGGACTTTTAGGTGCAGATTATATGATGTTGAATAATAGGTATCAAATCACCAAAATATATGGCGGACTCAACTGGACCCCGGACTTAAGATCTCCTCTTACCGAGCCTGGGGTTGACATTTCTGAAGGTGATTATATCATTTCTGTGAACGGAAAAAATGTTAGTGGTACTGATAATCTGTATCGCTTTTTTGAGAATACGGCAAATACTTTAGTGGACCTTACTATAAGTAAAACTGCAGATGGCTCCAACGCTAAAAAAGTAACCATTACACCATTAGAAACGGAGTGGGCCATTAGAAATAGGGATTGGGTAGAAGGAAATATGAAAAAGGTACACGAAGCCTCTAATGGTGATGTAGCTTATGTCTACGTGCCAAATACATCAGTAGCCGGTTTTGAATACTTTAAACGCTATTTTTACCCACAAGCTAACAAAAAGGCAATTATTATTGATGAGCGCTTCAATGGTGGTGGTTCTTTGGCCGACTATTATATTGATATTCTAAAACGACCTGAACAGGCCTATTGGAATTTTCGATACGGTCAGGATTTAAAATCGCCTAGTGCGTCAATACAAGGGCCAAAAGTGATGATTACAGACGAAACTGCCGGATCAGGTGGCGATTATCTCCCTTGGATGTTCCGAAAGTTTAAAATTGGAACGATTGTAGGAAAGCGTACATGGGGTGGTCTTGTAGGTGTCTTAGGCTATCCAGAATTTATTGATGGTGGTATTGTGAGTGCACCTAATTTAGCCTTTTATACCAAAGACGGTTATAGGGTAGAAAATGAAGGTGTAGCCCCAGATATTGAAGTAGAACAATTACCAGAATTAGTTATTCAGGGAAAAGACCCTCAGTTAGATAGAGCACTGGAAATAATATTAAAACAATTAAAAGAAAACCCACCTAAACAAATCCATCGCCCACCATACCCGATCAAAACAAAGTTTTAGAACAATTCATAGTGGACTGAAAATCCTAAATCCTTTCTAAGGCAAAGCCCAAGTGAATGATGTAAATAAAAAATACTAATTGCTCTATCAGGATGAATAAAACAAGGCTATAGTGAAACGCAACATAAGGAACTTCTTATTAGTATATACCCTGCTTTGGTTGCTTAGCTTTATCGTATTTATGGTATTGGTAAGTAGAAGAGGCAGGGGATTTGTAGAAAGTGTGGAATTTTTTATCAATGTTGCCACAAATGGTAGCTTCCTAGTCGGTTTTCATAGTATTTTTATCGGTTGTTGTTTGTTAATGTTAGCGGTACAACACTTTATTCTAATATACCGCACCAAAGGAAAATCAGTATTTTTCAAACAATTTGGGTATCGGTTCCTGCTTCCAATCTTAATTGCGTTTATAGGCGTTAAGACCCTCATTTATGCCAATACCAATGAATGGAATAATTACCAGTGGGATAGTACTGTAATGAACAACAAAGGCGTTGCCAATAATCTACATAAGACCGATAAAAAGCAACGTGGCATGAGTGTGTTTGGTTGGTCAGACGATAATACAGAGGCTATAGACGGACTCATAAAAGCGAATGTAGAATGGGTAGCCGTAGTTCCATTCTTATATCAAGAAGATGAGAAAACCAAAGTGATAGACGTTCCTGAATTTCCTGAACAATTTACCCGGAGGGACTCTAGCTTTATCCGTATCATCAACGAAATTCATAAAAAGGGACTCAAAGTACACTTAAAACCACATTTATGGATGAGCAGTGGATGGCGTTCAAACGTAACCTTGGACAGTGATCAAGAATGGGACGAATGGTTTTCATCCTATCGTATAAACATGCTTCGTTACGCAAGAATGGCCGAAATTACAAATACCGAGCTATTCTGTATCGGCACCGAGCTAAGAACCTCAATCAAAAAACAACCTGATAAATGGTTTGCGCTAATTAAGAATATTCGTAGCATCTATTCGGGAGAGCTTACCTATGCCGCTAACTGGTACGATGAATATGAACATGTTCCTTTTTGGAACGAACTGGACCATATTGGAATACAGGCTTATTTTCCCCTCACCAAAGCAGAAAATCCCAGTTTAGAAGCAATAGAAAAAGGATGGGACAAACATATTACGGCCATGCAACTGCTACATAAAAAATACGGAAAACCTATTCTATTTACAGAAGTAGGTTATAAAAGTGAGAGTACGGCAACCATTAGGCCCTGGGAGTGGAGTTCGATTCTAAGCCCGTTAACGCAAAAAAAATCGGACAGAACCCAGCAATTGGCCTATGAAGCGCTTTTTAAAAAAACCTGGCAACAACCCTGGCTTTCTGGAATTTATGTATGGGAATGGAACAATCGCACCCCGAAAGAAAGCGCCAAAACAGATTTGGACTTTTCACCTCGTTTTAAGCCTGCAGAGAATACTATTGCAAAGTGGTACGGTAAAGAAATAGATATAAATTAGTGATATAAGCATTATGAACTCAAGAAGAAACTTTATCAGAAAAACTAGCTTGGGAGCAATTGCTCTTGGACTTTCTAATGAATTAGTTTTTGCAAATACAGATAACTTTTTAGACAAAGAGCTTAAGATTTCACTTGCACAATGGTCGCTCAACAAAGCCTTTTTTAGTGGTAACCTAAACGCCGACGATTTTGCTGCAATAGCCAAGAATACCTTTGATATTGACGCCATTGAATATGTGAATTCCTTTTACAAGGATAAGGCGACCGACGAAAGTTTTTGGGCGATGATGAGAATAAAGGCTGAAGATAGCGGCGTTAAAAGTCTATTGATGATGGTAGACGAAACCGAAAAGTTAGGAGATTTGAATACGGACAAGAGAAAAAAAGCGGTACAAGACCATTATAAATGGATACATGCGGCGAAAATACTCGGGTGTCATTCCATCAGAGTAAATGCTTTTGGTGACGGTTCTCCAGATGAGTTGGAAGTCTCCCTCGTAGACGGACTTGGCCAGCTTACCGAATATGCAGCAAAAGAGAATATTCATGTGCTTTTAGAAAATCATGGCCTGCATACCTCCAATGCTATTTATATGACTGGTATTCTAAAACAAGTGGCCAACCCCTATTTAGGCACACTGCCCGATTTTGGTAATTGGTGCGTAAGTGCAGAATGGGGAGGTACCAGTGAAACGCAGAACTGTGCGAACAGCTATTCCCCGGAGCAAGGCCTAAAGGAGTGGTTGCCCTATGCCAAAGGCATAAGCGCCAAAGTCTATGATTTTGATGCAGACGGAAACGATACTGTGGTAGATTATCCCAAGCTACTGAAAATGGTAAAAGAGTCCGATTTTGATGGTCATATCGGCATTGAATATGAAGGTGACGGAATGAGCGAAGAAGCTGGAATAAAAGCTACAAAAAAACTGATTGAACGGGTATGGAAAAATGTATGAACCTAAAAATGTTTTATTAAGTGTTCTGCAAACTTTAAACATTCTGTTCAAATCCATATAAATTAATAGTAACCTAAATCTTTAATTAACAGAATATTACCATTAAAAACATGGGTTGTGAGTCATTTCGAGAAAATAAACAACCTAAAAAATCATTATTTTGTTTAACTTTTTACCTAGAATTTATTAGCTTTAAATTGACACTAACCATGTTAATTCAAACCTATGACCATTAATGACGTACATTTCATACCAACTAAAAAGAATCATAACCCCGTTCAAAGTCGATGGCTTACTCGCCAATGTGGTACTGCTTATTCCTAGAACTATAGCAGGTTTTTTACTTGCCTTTGTCTACGCACCGGTAAAATTCGGAACCCCTTGGTCGCCCAAGTCGCTTGAGCTAGGATTATTTGAGGTAGCGGATTGGTTCGTGATCAGAGTAACCGAATTTGGAGCTCCATTTAACTTTATGCCTGAAGTATTTAGCTGGTCAGCAGGGTTTACGGAAGCATTTGGAGGTATTTTGCTTCTATTGGGTCTAAATACTCGAATAACTGCATTTTTTATTACCTGTGTCATGGCCATTACGATTTATTTTCGGGAATGGGATGACACATGGAGTATACTTCCTACCTTTTTATTCTTTTGTATTGGGCTATTTTACCTTGGTTTTGGATCAGGAAAATATGGGCTGGATTACTGGTATGCGAACCGGAAATTTTAGTGTTATAAATTATCCAACTGATTACTCCGTTTATCGTCGCTGATAGTCCAGAAGAAACCTACTACGAAAAACGCATCTGCCGTAGGCCGTATGGCGCGGCGGTCAAAAAGACCATCCATATTAGGTGTATTTGCGTATTGGTAGCCGTTGACGTTTTTAAATCCCGTGATATTACTAACCGAAAAGAACAATATCTTTTGCTGTGATATCAAATAGGCCCAATTTATATTCAGACTATTAAAAGCCTTTGTTTTCTCCGCTAAAAATTCCGGTGTATTCGGGTTATCATAGGGTCTTCCAGAACCATAATTATAGGATAATCCTATTTGCGAACGCCAATCTTCTACCCAATATTTAGTGACCAAAGAAAGACTGTGCCGAGGTGCAAAGTTAGGTGTAGCGCGTTCCGGGAAATTTCTAAAATCACGTGCTGTATTCAGATAGGAATAGGAGGCCCAATAGTCCAGATTTTTGATGCTCTTGTTATCCCTCCAAAAAACATCGATACCTGCAGCATAACCATCGCCTAGATTGCTAAAGTTGGAATTGAATTGGGGCATTTCGGTATCAAACTTTACAAGTGCGTCGTAATCTTTGTAGTAGGCTTCGGCCCTAAAGGTTTTTCCATCGGATAGGTATTGGTAGTTTAAAATATAGTGAGAGGTCTTTTCGAAATTCAAATTTTCATCGAACTTCAAAGATTCCGATAATGGATTCTGGTAAAAATCCCCATATGCCAATGAGAATTGCCCTTTATCACTACTCTTGTAAGCTAGCGAAACCCTTGGAGCTATATTGGCTTTATCCAAAAAAGTGGAGTGCTCTCCCCTAACCCCAAGTTTCATAGCAAAATCGTTACTCAAGAAAATATCGGCTTCGGCAAAACCCGAGCTCAGATTATCTCTAAAGCCCGAGTCAAAAGTAAAGCCATCGGGCGCCAGGAAATTTTCCTTATAATCGGTAATGAAATGTTCCCCTCCGAAATTCAACTGAAATCGGTTACTAAAATTTTTCTTCATTTTCACTTTTAAATGTCCAGCTGTTTCGTTCGCAGTAATATCGTTTTCTTCAAAACCAATGTCATTTTTGTCGGACGATATACTCGCCCCAGCTGTCATTGTCCATTCCTTGTCAAAGAAATGTTTATAGGTCGTATTTGCGTATAGATTGCTGTTTGTCAAACGAAAATTGACAAAATCATCAAAATTGATGTCTTCTTGGTCCAAGTCAAGATTCGCTTGATTAAATCCCGTATAGAACTTAAAGATACCCTTATCGGTCTTACTTCGATATACTGTTTCCCCGGAAAACGACTCATAAGGCTTGTTCCACCGTGCACCTTGTTCATTTGGAATGATCAATTGGTAGGGAGCTAAATTTATGTATTGTGCGTTTACACTTAGTGATTTGTTTCCCCATATTTCAGTTCTGCCCAAGCCTGCCCCTACGGAGAGTACTGAAATATCGGTTTTCTCTTGGTCCGGTTCATCAGTGGTGTTCAATAAAAGCACACTGGAAAGCGCTTGTCCGTATTCGGCAGAATACCCTCCTGTGCTAAACGTAATTCCCTTGAAAAGAAAAGGTGAAAACCGACCTCTGGTAGGAATGTTATTTGCTGTGGCATTAAAGGGTTGAAAAACCCGTAATCCATCAATGAACACTTGCGTTTCCCCCGCTTGACCACCACGAACGAAGAGTCGCCCATCTTCACTTACATTAGAAGTGCCTGGTAGCGTTTGTAAAGCACCAACGAAATCTCCGGCAGCACCAGCGGTAGTTACGATATCCAAAGGTTTTAATACTGAAACTTTTGAGTTGTCGCCCGCTTCAAAAGTTCCGGCGGTTAAAGTTACACCTGTTAATTGATTGATAGCTTCTTTAAGCGTAATATCCATATTGGTTAAAAAGGATACGTCGCCATACTGCATAAAAGGGTCGTAAGAAATCATCGAAACGACTAAATTTTGATTTCCGGTCTCTTCGGTTTCAAAACGAAACTCTCCTTTTTCATTTGTCGTTCCGCCATCATAAGTCCCCTCTAAGTATACATTTGCACCAGCAATGGGATTCTTTTTTGTATCCATTACGGTTCCGGATACGGTCTGCTGTGCTTCCATACAACAGGTAGTTAACAGGAGTAAGTAAATTAACTGTAGCGCTTTCATCTTTAGGTTATATTGATTGATGAAGCAAAAATGAGATAGATGATTCGTCTAGACTAAAGTGAGGTACTCAAGTGTAGAAAGACTATGCTGAAATGTAGGAACCTGAGAACAATCCTTGAATTAAATCTGATGATTTTGAATTCCTTTGATAGCTTAAATTGTATTTTTAGAGCCGATACTATTATTAATTTCAATTTTAAACTAAAGTCTATTATGAACAAAATACTCGCTTTTTTCTCCGCTAGAATTGGCAAGGACTCCTCTGACTCTATTTCTCCTTTGATGCAATGGATGAACCCTACGCTGATAAGCGCAGCCGAGGGAAAACTCGAATATTCGCATACGATACGTAAAGAGATGACCAACCCTATGCACATTCTCCATGGTGGTGTAACTGCTGCGATTATAGACGATGCCATTGGCGCAGCTGTGTATTCTCTAAACAATAGCCATGCCTATACCACGGTGAATTTAAATGTAGATTATTTTAGTCCGGCAAAAGAAGGCGATATCGTAATTGCACAAACATCCGTTGTAAAAAAGGGAAGACAGATTATGAATGCAGAATGTTTACTTTGGAATAGCGACAAGACCAAGCTTATAGCCAAAGGAAATTCGAACCTGATACGGACAAATATAGAACTAACCACAGATTAAGTTGTTTAACGCCAACCAAAGGTCTAACGAAATAAATCCTTATTTTTAGTAGTATGGATAAAAACCGAAGAAAATTTCTAAAGAATATAGGTATTGGCGTTGCAGGCACTGTGACCTTACCAGCCCAGAGTTGGGCAACTAGTGCCCAACCTCTACAATCGTCAATAGACCTTCTCAAAAAATTCCCGGATAAAAACACGGAAGCCTATTGGGAAACAGTTGCCTCGCAATTTAGATTTGCCGAAGGAGTCCTTTATTTTAACAACGGTTCTTTAGGAGCCTGTCCGTTTCCTATTCGAGAAGCTACAAATACCTTTAGAAACACGCTTGATGATTTCCCTTCTAAGTACATGTGGGGCGGTTGGGATACTGAAAAAGAAATCACACGAAAGAAAGTAGCGGACCTTTTCTCAGTTTCCGAGGAAGAGATAGCACTAATTCATAACACCACGGAAGGTATGAACCTTATTGCCCGCAGTCTAGAACTAAACGCAGGTGATGAAGTAATTCTTGCAGACCATGAACATTCCAGTGCAGTTGTTCCATGGACCGTTTGGCAAGGAGAAAAAGGTATAAAATTGGTACGCCCTGTGCTTCCCATACTACCAAAATCCAAAGAAGAACTTGTTGCAGTTTTCAGAAGTGCGATTACTCCCAAAACCAAGGTCATTTCCATTTGCCATATCGTGAATACCAATGGCATGATGCTTCCCATTACCGAAATTTCAAAAATGGCGCACGAATACGGAATTTTAGTTGCCGTTGATGGAGCCCAAGGAGCTGGCATGGTGAAGACTGATTTGAAAGATATGGACTGTGATTTTTACACGGTAAGCGCTCATAAGTGGCTTTTTGCGCCAAAAGGTATCGGTATATTTTATGCAAAGAAGGAAGCCCAACCTCTACTTAAACCTTTGATAGTAGCTCGCGGTTATCAGGATAATAGCATTAGACGTCTGGAAAATTATAATACTAGAAATCTTCCAGAACTATTGGCCTTGGGCGCAGCCATTGACTACCGAAATACTATTGGCGGGGAAGTAATTCATAAAAGGACTTATGAATTAAAACAGCATTTCCTGGAGCAAATTAAAAACACAGATGGCATCGTTGTTAAAACACCATCCAATGACGAATTATCCGCTGGAATACAGGTGGTAGAATTAAAAGGAAAGGACGTGGAAGAGGTTAAGAATACACTTTTCGATTTGTATGGAATCGATTCGAGGCATATGTCCAAATTTGGATTGAATGCCGTACGATTATCCTTTGCTATTTTCATCACCAAAAAGGATATTGATATGCTTGTAGATGCGCTAAAAAATATCGCAACAACTTAGCCTATCCTATAAACGTGCGCCCAACTATATGTGGAGTCTTGGGCTATCACCAAAATTTTAACTTCGTCATTTTAGCCTACGATAATGAGTCCCAAAAATCAAAATAATTACTATCTTCAAAAAAAATAGTTTACTATGCTACGTACCACCATAAGTTTATTCCTTTTTCTCTTAGTTTTCAACTTTTCATCAGCACAGAATTCGATTATCGGATTTAGCAGCGAGAGTGCTGCCGAACAATTAAAATTGGAATCGGCCTTCGAGAAGAGTTTAAATGCAACCAATTTGGACAATTGGATGCAACGCATGGCGGCAGAACCGCATTGGGTCGGCACCAAGTTTGGCGAGGACAACGCAAAATGGATTCAAAAGCAATTTAAATCTTGGGGTTATGACGCAAAAATAGAAACCTATGATATCCTGTTTCCTTATCCTACAGAACGTGTTTTGGAACTTTTGGGTCCTACACCTTACAAAGCAAAACTCACCGCTGTTCCTGTAGAGGGCGACCCATTTACTGCACAAGGCGATGCCTTACTCCCTAGTTATAATGCATTTTCGATAGATGGCGATGTTACCGCAGACCTGGTATTTGTCAACTACGGTATTCCAAAAGACTATGAAGAGCTGGAAAAATTAGGTATTAGTGTTAAAGGGAAAATAGTAATTGCAAAATATCAAGGTTCTTGGCGTGGAATAAAACCAAAACTAGCTGCTGAAAATGGTGCCATTGGTTGCATTATTTATTCCGACCCACAGGATGATGGGTACGGACAAGGAGATGTATACCCTAAGGGAGCCTATAAGAACAAAACCGGCGTACAGCGCGGTTCGGTTATGGATATGCCTACCTATCCGGGCGATGTTTTAACTCCCGGCTATGGCGCCACAAAAGATGCTAAACGTTTGGACCGAAAAGATGCTCCTACCATTACAAAAATACCGGTACTCCCTATTTCCTATGAAGACGCACAGCCTTTATTGGAAGCTTTGGAAGGTCCGGTAGCGCCTGCATCCTGGCGCGGAGGATTGCCCATTACCTATCACATTGGGCCAGGGCCGGCGAAAGTACGTTTGAAACTGGCTTTTGATTGGAAATTGGTTCCGGCACACAATGTAATTGCTACGATGAAGGGTACGGATTTTCCTGATCAATGGGTCATGCGGGGAAACCACCACGATGCATGGGTACATGGTGCTAATGACCCCATTAGCGGAATGGTGGCCCTTATGGAAGAAGCAAGGGCCGTTGGCGAACTGGCAAAGAAAGGTCAAAAACCGAAACGCACCTTGGTCTATTGCGCTTGGGATGCGGAAGAGCCAGGTCTTATAGGTTCTACAGAATGGGTAGAAGACCATAAAAAAGAACTGCAACAAAAAGTAGTGGCCTACATCAATACGGATGGAAATGGCCGTGGATTTCTTGGAGCTGGAGGTTCACACTCGCTTCAGGCTATGGTTAAAGAGGTTGCCGGTACGGTGAAAGACCCACAAACCGGGGTATCTGTAAAAGAACGAAGAATTGCAGCTCAGATGGTTAACGGTGGCGATGACGCCTTTAGTCTATCTGCCCTAGGTTCTGGATCCGACTATACACCGTTTATTCAACATGCGGGCATCGCCTCCTTAAATTTAGGGTTTGGCGGTGAAAATGGTGGAGGGGAATATCATACCATTTACGATACCTATCCACATTACAAACGTTTTAAAGATCCAACTTTTGCGTATGGTGTTGCCTTGGCGAACACTGCAGGACGAATCACCCTTAGGTTGGCCAATGCAGATGTTCTCCCATTTGATTTTAAGGAATGGTACACTACCGTAGCCGGTTATTGGGAAGAAATTAAAACGAATACCGACCAAATGCGAAAGGCAGTTGAAAAACATAATAAACTATTAAAATCCAATGCATTTGTGTTAGCATCGGACCCACAAAAGGAATTAAACGCACCGGAAGCAAAGAAAGAAGTTCCATACCTCAACTTTGCTCCTGTACAGAATGAATTAGCAGCATTGAACACTACCATAGAACTACTTTCCCTAACCAATGGTTTCCTAGTTTCTAAAGCAAAACAAGCTGAATTAAATCAAAAACTAATGAGTGCCGAGCGGATGCTTACCTCTGAAAAAGGATTGCCAAGAAGACCTTGGTTCAAACATCAGATCTATGCTCCCGGATTTTATACCGGTTATGGGGTAAAAACACTACCAGGCGTTCGGGAGGCAATCGAACAAAAAGATTGGACAGAGGCACAAGAACAAATTACAGTGTTAAGCAACACACTAAAGGAATTCAATAATTTCCTTGAAGAATTAAACACCTTAACAAAGTAAAAAATGGAATCGAACTACATAAAAATATATAGTGGCAACGCTATCATAGGAAAGCGTATTGAGTTAGCATTATTAGAGCAAGATATTGCACCAATTTGCAAAGACGAAGGAGAGTCCGCTCGACTTGCCGGTTTTGCCTCGTCAATGTTGGGTAACGTAGAACTTCATGTAAACCAGGATGAAAAAGAAAAAGCGTTAGAAGTTGTCGCTAAACTAACTGCTGCAGCCGAAAACAAAACTACCATCGACTAAAGACATATGGGTTTGGCTTGCGCCGAAAAGCGACTGAAGAACTATATGGAAAACTCAAAATCACTCTTCGCCGTGTGCAAAATTGAAACCGAAACGCCTGCTGCTTAAAGCGAAACAAGGAAAAAAAATGATACCAGAATCTTCGCCTAATAAGGGTAAGGAATTTTCCCCAGAATGACACATTAATTAGCGATTGGGATTATTTCCAGCTTCCTGAATTCTATAGGACCGTGATCTCCCTGTATCATAATTGGGCCTGGAGCAGCTTCATCGTTATCTAGGGCTCCTCCGGTCATACCGGGAATATTTTGCTCAGAAATCACTGTTTTTCCATTGGCTACAATGGTCACTTTCCTACCTATTAACGTAATATCGTATGTTTGCCATTCCCCAGCCGATTTTGCTACCATTTCATTAGGCGTAAGCAACCCGTAAATACCAGCAAACAAAATAGAAGACGGATCACTTCCTTTGTTGTCCGCTATTTGCACCTCATATCTCCCCCTAAGATAAAGACCACTATTGCTACCCTCAGGATATCTAAACTCTGCGTGTAATTTAAAATCGGTGAATTTTTCTTCGGTTACTAAATTTACTCCTGATTTCTCGCTGATTAAAATTCCGTCAGTAACCTTCCACTGATTTTCTCCCTCTAATTTCCAGCCCGCTAAATCTTTCCCGTTAAAGAGTTTTTGTGTTTTTCCCCATGTAGGGTTATCTGTTACCGCAAGTTTAGGCGCTCTGGTTGCCGTCCATTCATATGTTTTACCATCGGTATACACCATAGTACCTTTTAAACCTTCTCCTTCTTTTTTACCTCTAAACTGCATATCTGAAGCACCGCCTTCCCACTGCGGTGGAATAGTGAAATAGAAGACTTCATCAAATTTCTTCACTTCCGCTATAGGTCGGGCACTTCCCATGGCATATGTAAACCTTCCTATTAAGGTGTTAATTCCTGAATGCGAAATTTCTAACCAAGATGGCAATTCCTTTCCTTCATA
>CAYGUY010000055.1:0-5370 GCA_964353165.1 uncultured Maribacter sp. | reverse complement strand
TCCGCAGCCGGCTTTATTTCATGAATCAAGGCCGAAACCTGACCAATTTCAAGTTCACCTTCTTCCATGTCGCCCTCGAACATTCCTTTTTTGGCACGGGCGCGACCCAATAGTTCCTTTAGCTGTTCTTTCGTGTATCCATTGGCATAGCCATTTTGAATATCTTCGTAAAACTTGTTTTTTAACAAGCGTACAGGTGCCAATTCTTTTAGGGTCAAATGGGTATCCCCTTCTTTGGCTTCCACTACTTTTTCCTTAAAAAGCGCATGCGAAGAAGCTTCGGTACTGGCCACAAACCTACTGCCTACCTGCACTGCATCTGCTCCTAAGACCATAGTAGCAAGCATAGCTTTCCCAGTTCCGATACCACCGGCAGCAATCAACGGAATTTTAATCTGCTCCTTTACGGACGGGATAAGCACTAAGGTTGTGGTCTCATCCCTACCATTATGTCCGCCAGCTTCAAAACCTTCTGCAACAACTGCGTCTACTCCGGCAGCTTCAGCCTTTAATGCAAAAGTCACACTACTGACCACATGCACTACGATGATTCCTTTTTCTTGTAAATAAGATGTCCACGTTTTGGGATTTCCAGCAGATGTAAATACAATTTTCACTCCCTGTTCAACTATGATTTCCATCAATTTTTCAATATCAGGATACAACATAGGAACGTTAACGGCAAAAGGTTTATACGTAGCTTGTTTACATTTTTGAATATGCTCCCTTAAAACATCGGGATACATGCTTCCGGCACCAATAATGCCCAATCCGCCTGCATTGGATACTGCAGAAGCCAATCGCCAACCGCTGGCCCATACCATCCCGGCTTGGATGATTGGGTATTTAATATCAAAAAGTTCGGTAATTCTATTTCGCATGGAAAATAGTTTTAAGTAGAATTAAAATCAATCCTTATTATGAAATAACTCCAGAGCCTATCAATTCATCTTCCAAATACCAAGCTACAAACTGTCCTTCTTGAATAGCGGATTGCGCCAATTCAAAATCAACATATATACCTCCTACTACTTTGTATAAGGTAGCTTTTTGCAATTCTTGTCGGTATCGTATTCGTGCCAATACAAGGACCTCTTCATCAAGGTCCAAACTTAAATCGGGTCTCACCCAGTGTAACTCCTCGTCTTTCACAAATAGAGTATGTCTATACAAGCCAGGGTGTGATTTGCCTTCACCAGTGTAGATAATATTGTGTTGAACATCTGTATCTATTACGAACAAAGGTTCCTTGGTACCACCAACATTAAGACCTTTTCGCTGCCCTTTGGTAAAATAATGCGCGCCTTGGTGCTCGCCAACGACTTGGCCGTCACCTACATTATATTTTGCCTTTTCTGCGCGGAATGCCAGCTCCTCGGCTTTGTTGGCAAAGCTCGGGAGCTTCCGTTCATATACCGGAATTGTTGCTGGCACTTGAACTATTTTGCCTGTTTTGGGTTTTAACTGTTGCTGCAAAAACTCCGGTAGACGTACCTTACCTATAAAACATAGCCCTTGAGAATCTTTTTTATCTGCGGTAACCAAATCCATCTTGGCAGCGATCTTGCGTACTTCAGGTTTTGTTAATTCCCCAATAGGGAATAAGGTCTTTGCCAATTGCTCTTGGGACAACTGACATAAAAAATAGGATTGATCCTTATTGGAATCTTTTCCGGCCAACAGCTGATACGTTTCATTTCCATTAGCATCAGTAAAAACACCTTTTCTACAATAGTGTCCCGTAGCTACAAAATCCGCCCCTAATTGGAGGGCAATTTTCATGAATACATCAAATTTGATTTCGCGATTACATAAAACATCCGGATTTGGGGTGCGCCCCATTTTATATTCCCTAAACATATAATCAACGATACGCTCCTTATACTCGACGCTTAAATCTACAGTTTGGAAAGGAATTCCTAGTTTCTCAGCTACAATTAGAGCATCATTACTATCTTCTAACCAAGGACACTCTTCAGAAATGGTAACCGAATCATCATGCCAATTCTTCATGAAGAGTCCGATCACTTCATATCCCTGTTCTTTTAACAAGTATGAAGCTACGCTAGAATCTACACCCCCGGACAAGCCTATAACTACTTTTTTCATACTCTTCATTTATCGCTACAAAAATACAAAATTACACTCATCGAAGAACTGAATCAACTAGGACGACAAAGAATGATTGAAACACAACATAGAATGGGAAGAATAGAAAGTTATCACACCATCTTACATGCCTATACACTTATGTTATTAACTCAAACGAGTAAAACAAGTAACCAAAAATATATATTTTGTTAAACTTTTCTAAAAATTATATAAACAAAAGCAACCTTTTCAATTTCACACATCTCCTAGATGTAAATAAACAAAAAGTTAGTGCTGTTTAAAAAATAACGTATAAATCAACAAGAAAGTGAAGATGACTCCACAAAAACCAGTAATTGTTGAAATATATGCAACGAACAACACTATACATATTGTTTTATTTTAAAATAAATAAGTTGAACGATTTACCTAAAACACACATTATGAAAAAAGTAGTATCCATTAAAAGTTTACTTGCGCTTTTGGCGATTGTTTTCGTTGCATGGTCCTGTGACAATGACGAAAATGAAGACACTGCAAAAGTCGTGAACGAAAAGAACGTTGTAGAAACAGCAGTTGGTAACGATGCCTTACAGTCACTCGTAGCAGCGTTGACTAGCGCCGACAACAATGAAGGTACAGACCTGATCGGAACCTTAAGCGGAGAAGGCCCGTTTACAGTTTTTGCTCCAACCGATGCTGCGTTCGCGGCTCTATTAGAATCTCTTGATGATTTTGAATCCCTAGAAGATTTCGATACACCAGAAGAAAGAGCTATTCTAACCACCATATTAACATATCACGTTGTAAGTGGTGTTGCAGCAAAATCAACCGACTTAAGTGAAGGACAGATGATTCCCACAGTTCAAGGGGAAGATGTTACCATTAACCTTGAAGGTGGCGTTTTCATAAAAGACAAGCAAGCCGAAGATGTGCCGGCTGCAAAAGTGGTTATTGCAGATGTGGAAGCAAGTAATGGCGTTGTTCACGTTATTGACAAGGTATTGCTGCCCCAAGCAATTATCGATGCTTTAAATAGCGGTGATATGACAAACGAGATGGGAACTTTAGTTGATGTTGTCGTAGCTACAGAGGCATTATCGATTCTAGAGGCTGCAGTAATTAAGGCAGGCTTGGCAGAAACTTTGTCTTCAGAAGGCCCTTTCACGGTATTTGCACCTACAGACGACGCATTTGTGGCTTTATTGGAAGTGTTGGGAGATGACTATAACGGATTGGATGATTTTGATACTGAAGCGGAAATAGCTTTGTTGAAAGATATCCTATTATATCACGTTATCGCTGTTAAAGTATTGGCTGCAGATTTAGCACCAGGTTCCGTAGGTACAGCACTTGCTGATAATAGCCTAGAAATAATCGCTTCAGGCGATACCTTCGTTATCGGAGACGCTTCTGGAACCGATGCGAACATAACTGCTACAGACATAATGGCTTCTAATGGTGTAGCACATACTATAGATAAAGTATTGTTGCCACAATCGGCCATAGACTTTGTTGCTACTCTTTCACTCAAAAGTATCGTAGATACAGCAATTGCAACCGATGATTTAAGTTTATTGGTAAACGCTTTAATTCAAGCCGATGCCGGTTTGGTAGAAACGTTGAACGGCGATGGTCCTTTTACAGTTTTTGCGCCAACAAACCAGGCATTCGCGAATTTATTGGACCTATTAGGGGACGATTTCAATAGCCTTTCAGATTTTGATACAGAAGCAGAAAAAGCATTGTTGGTTAAGGTATTGACATATCATGTTGTCGCAGGCGCAGCTGCCTTCTCAACAGATTTAAGCAATGGCCAAAACATAGAAACCTTTCAAGGAGAAAATGTTGAAATAAACATTAAGGACGGGACGGTACATATTGTCGATGCCACTGAAACCAATGCGGCCGTTACTACGGCAGATGTAGTGGCAACAAACGGTGTTGTGCATATTATAGATAAGGTCTTATTACCACAAGAAGTATTAGATCTTCTTGCTCAAATGAGCCTGAAAACAATTGTGGAGATTGCCGTTGAAACGGATGACCTTAGTTTATTGGTGGGAGCTTTAGGACAAGCTGATGCCGGATTGGTAGAAACCCTTAGCGGTAATGGCCCTTTTACGGTATTCGCACCTACCAATGCCGCATTTGTTGATTTATTGAATGCCTTGGGAGATGATTTTAACAGCCTTGCAGATTTTGATACTGATGAAGAAAAAGATTTATTGGTGAAAGTACTAACTTATCATGTGGTAGCGGGTACAGCAGCGTTCTCAACAGATTTAAGCAATGGACAAACTATTGAGACTTTTCAAGGAGAAAATGTAGGTATCAATATCAAGGACGGTACAGTACATGTTGAAGATGCTACAGAAGATAACGCAACCGTTGTTCTTGCCGATGTCGAAGCAAGTAATGGTGTGGTTCATGTAATTAACAAAGTACTTTTGCCACAGGAAGTATTGGACCTTCTTGCCCAAATGAGCTTGAAAACAATTGTGGAGATTGCAGTTGCAACTAATGACCTTAGTGTATTAGTCCAAGCCTTAGGACAAGCTGATGCCGGTTTGCTAGAAACGTTAGGCGGAGAGGGTCCGTTTACAGTCTTTGCACCTACCAACCAGTCATTCCAAGATTTCTTGGATTTGGCAGGTAATAACTATAACAGTCTAGCTGATTTCGATACCGAGGTGGAAAAAGAACTGCTGACAAAACTTTTACTATATCATGTGATTTCAGGAGTCAAGTTTAAAAGTAATTTGAGCACCTTAAGCAGTGTAAATACGCTTCAAGGAGAAACTTTAGGTGTTGGAATTAGAAATGACGGTGTTATTGTACTGGAAGATTCAGCATCCAACGACCATACTCAAGTGGTAATCGAAGATGTGGAGGCAAGAAACGGCGTAGTGCATGTTATAAACAAGGTGCTCATACCACAGGAGGTTTGGGATGTCTTAATACATTAAAATGTATTAAGAATGTATAAAAAAGTCCTGTTTAGAAAACAGGACTTTTTATTTTTAGGACGAAACAATTTTTTAAAAACTCAATTAAAGCCTAAATAAGTCGGTAAAAGAACAGTAGCGATTTAATATCCATAAGTTACCAAATAAAGTTTCGGAGATTCTGATACATTTGGAACGACCGTTTTATAAGGTTAATTTTTCCTGAAAAATTTGAAAATAATTCTTATTCAAGAAAATTTTCTTGTTTAGTTGAACGATATTTAAAAAACTAAACCACTATGTACTAAAGTACCATAGGTTTTTAAATCTA
>CAYGUY010000054.1:4490-24825 GCA_964353165.1 uncultured Maribacter sp. | reverse complement strand
GCCAAAACTGTGTTCCGGCTTCTGGCCCTGTCACCCAGCGCCATTGTCCCTCAACGGCTAAATCGGTAGCACCGATCCATCCAAAACCACTGGCTTGTTCCCCTGAAAAATCGGCCTCTTCCTGTGAAGTCAATGTTACTAAATACCCCTGTAAGCCAAAATAGGTACGTGCAGCGGCAGCGGCCTCGGCATCCGTCCAAGAAATTCCAGGATCGGAGACAAACTCATAGTAATGTTGAGTTGCGGGTAAAAAATTGGCCTCGCCAACGGTTATGGAAAACTGCCTGTTACCGCTTGGGTTAGATGAACTACTTGAAAATTCCGTTGCTAAAACGGAAGCCTCGAACTCGGCGTAGGTAGCAGGTCCTTGAAGTGTTAACTCGCCTTGAACAGGGTCCCAACTTGCCGCAATATTCGGGTGGGTACCCGTTAAGGTCAGCAAATCTTCACCATTTATGTATCCAGAGGAAATCTGTATATATACTGCTGAAGTACTGGTATCGTCCGGATCGGTAATGCTTATGGCCTGAGCAATAGGTATTGACGACCCTGCACAATAGTTCTGATTACCAGTTGCCGTTAGCACGGGTGGGGCATCCGGAAATTGAACGGTGAACACTATATTGTCAATTGTTGCGGTTTCAGAACCAGACCATCCTCCACTGGCGGTTATAAAACGGATACCGGCATTTGCCGTAAGTTGGTTTAGGTTCAGGTCATAAGTAACATTGGTAGACCCTCCCAAGGTTTGAACGGTAGCGTAGTTAGAACCGTTATGCAATTGCAATGCAATAGATTCGTTGCCGCTAACCCGAGTATAATTAAAAGTTAATCTTGCAGATAGTGCAGTTGACAAGTCCAACGTTCTTACTATTTCCGCATTATCCATATTTCGGAATCGTAAGGCGCCACCAACAATTTGAATTCTTCCGCTACTCGCATTGGTAGTTTCTCCCGAACCGGATTCAGACCAACCGTTGGAAAAATTAAGGTTACCGGTATTCGCATTATACGTTCCCGATTGAAAATCATCTGCAAAGGTATCCTGCCCATAAACAGTACTGCTTACAGAAATTAAAAAAATCAAATAAAGTACGAATCTTTGAATCATCCCTTCCTTACACTTCTTTGCTGGACATAAAAGTACAATTACCTTTAGATGAAACGGTATTTATGTTGTGTATGACGACTTATGCGATGTAAAGGCTAATTATTTGTGAGTCAACATACTAAAAGATAAATCTATGCATGAAAATTGTTTTATTGCAAGTCCCTATAATAGCTGTAACTTTGTCGCTTATTTGAAATTATGACATTTAAAGAACTCGGCCTGGCCGAACCTATTCTTAAAGCCTTAGCGACAGAAGGCTATACACAGCCTACTCCCATTCAAGAACAAGCCATACCCATTTTACTGAAAGGAAAAGATTTGTTGGGCGTTGCCCAAACAGGTACTGGAAAAACAGCAGCATTTGGTATTCCCATATTACATCATTTATACGAACGAATTAGTCTAAGTCAGCATAAAAGAAAAGTAAAAGCCTTGGTAGTTACACCCACACGGGAACTGGCCATCCAAATAGGCGAGAGTTTTACGGCTTATGGAAGGCATACCGGGTTAAGGAACACCGTTATATTTGGTGGTGTAAAACAGGGAAAACAGGTGAATGCCCTACGCGCGGGAGTAGATATTATTATAGCTACTCCAGGCCGTCTCCTAGATCTTATGAACCAAGGGTTCATCACGTTCAGGGACTTAGAATTTGTGGTATTGGATGAAGCTGACCAAATGTTGGACATGGGCTTTATTCACGACATTAAAAAAATCATAGCAAAACTACCTCCTAAAAGGCAATCCTTATTCTTTTCGGCCACCATGCCTAAGGATATCGTAGAGCTTTCCCGAAAAATGCTGGGTGATTTTGAAGGTGTTACCATAAAACCCGAACAAGCCACTGCAGAAAAAGTAGAACAAGGGGTTTACTTTGTGAGCAAGCCAAATAAGCCAAAGCTTTTGGTGCATTTGTTGGAACAGCGCCCTAACGATTCGGTCTTGGTATTTTCAAGGACGAAACACGGAGCCAATAAAATAGTAAAAAAACTGGACCAAGCCGGAATCCGTTCGGCCGCTATACACGGCAATAAATCACAGGCAGCGAGACAAAAAGCATTAGGAGCTTTTAAAGACGGAAAGTTAAAAGTATTGGTAGCCACGGATATTGCCGCTCGCGGTATCGATGTAGAGGAACTTTCTTTAGTGGTCAACTATGACTTACCCAATGTTTCGGAAACATATATTCACCGTATTGGCAGAACAGGACGAGCCAGTGCCAGCGGTATTGCATTATCTTTTTGTGATAGCGAAGAACGACCCTATCTGCGTGATATCGAGAAATTAATAAAACAAGAAGTACCTCGTTTGGGAGAACACCCGTTTATGGATGATACTCCCGAAGAGAAAGATGACAGGCCACCAAGACAACCTAGAAACAATAATCGTTCTGGTGGAAAAAATGGGAATAAAAACAGGTCTGGCAATTCTAATTTTGGAGGGAAGAATACTAGAAACACCAACAAACCGAAGCCTAGAAATTCGGAACGTAACAGCGAATAAGGTTTTCAATTCCTATTCGTTACTTGTATCTTTAATTTCTTAATGCTTAATCATGAAAAGACAATTATTGATATATGGCAGTGGACGACACACGGTTCCATTCCTACGGTACATGGCCGAGGCTACTGGAAAACCAAGACCCCATATTTGTTTTATTCCCACCGCTAGCGGAGATGACAAGGATTATTGCATTCGATTTTACGAAGTCTGTAAACAGCTAGATGTTACTCCCCATATCTTGGAGGTTTGGATTAATTCTTACGAGCATAAAGAACGCTTTGAAGACAAAATTACACGCATGGATGCCATTGTTGTGGGCGGTGGCAACACATTGAACATGTTGGGTATTTGGAAAGCACAGGGCATAGATATTGCGCTTAAAAAAGCCTATGAAAAAGGAACCGTCATGGGTGGCGGCAGTGCGGGCTCCCTTTGCTGGTTCAATGGAGGCACTACGGATTCCAGGCCCGGTAAATTAAGTATTGTTGAGGGCATGGCATTTATAGATAAAAGCCACTGTCCACATTACAACTCGGAACCCACGCGACGGCCCTTGTATCATAAAAATATCCTTTCCGGCAAACTATCCGATGGTTATGCATGTGATGACAGATCCGCAATTCATTTTATAAACGAATCGGTGCACACTTGTGTATCATTGGATAAAGAAAACCATTCGTACTACGTTTATAAAAAAGAGGGCAACATACGGGAAGACAAGCTCGCAACCAAGGTTCTTTAGTTCCAATTTTACATTAGAAACCTTAGGGCGGGCCGAACGGTTCCAACTATAAACGAAACATTCTACCGCAACCTAAGATAAACAGCGGAACAGAAGTACAACCCTTCTGATTTCTATAGAATAAAACTTCCTGCGAAAATCAAACAAAGTAAAGAAAGGATTTTAGTTTCACTGCGCTTTTTGTCAGCCCTAGGCACTCTATATCTTACAGTGCTTATATCTAGTGTAGCCAAATAGTACCAAAAAAAGTGGGAGATAAGTATTAAGATGAATGCTTCCGCCTTATCTTTTTGTGTATTTAGCAATGTTATTTCCAATCAAAATGGGTTCGTGGCATGCCGGTACTGAATCATCTAAGGTACGTTGCTTACCTAATAATTTTAAAACGACCGCACCTAACCACACCTAAAACCGGAAAACCGTGAAGTCTTTGCTGCCATAACATAAACTGTGAAAAACGTTACGCCGAAACCAAACAAGGTTCTGGGCATCATCCAAAAAAGAATGTAGAAATCATGGGTTTTTCAATAATTATAAATCTTGTCTATTAATTGACTAAATTCAGGGAGAAATAAATTCAACCAAACCATCGATTATACGCAGCAACCATGAAAAAAAACCTATTGATTCTTGCGGCTCTATTTCTAATGCTCACTGCATTTGCCCAAAAACCCCGTGCCCGCGATTTAGGCGTACCTTTTGATGGTGCAACAGGGGTGTTGAATGCCATTACCGATGTGGCGGGTGTCGAAGTTGGCTATAGCACCATTATTTCGGGCAAAGGCGACAATATTGTAGGTAAAGGGCCAATTAGAACAGGGGTTACGGCCATATTTCCAAGAGGGAAAGCCAAAAAAATAAGTCCGGTATACGCCAATTGGTACAGCCTTAACGGAAATGGAGAAATGACGGGCACCACATGGGTTACGGAATCTGGCTTTTTGGAAACCCCGATCATGATTACGAACACCAACAGCGTAGGCGTAGTGCGCGATGCCGTATTAAAATGGTATGTGGAGACCGACTGGTACAAAGGGGAAGACTGGTGGTATACCTACCCTGTTGTGGCAGAAACTTATGATGGTTTTCTAAACGATATTTACGGATTTCATGTGCAAGAAAAGCATGTTTGGGAGGCCATAAACAATGCATCCACAGGAAAAATAGCCGAAGGTAATGTTGGCGGTGGTACGGGCATGATGTGCCTAGGATTTAAAGGAGGTACGGGAACCTCGTCTCGAATAGTTAATATTGATAATTCTACCTACACCGTTGGCGCCATCGTACAGTCTAATTTTGGATCAAAAAAGAACCTCACCATTGCGGGGGTTCCCGTTGGGATGGAACTAAAGGACACCTTAAATTCTGTGTTCAATTCACCCCCACAATCCAGAAGAAAGGAAGGCGATGGTTCCATTATTGTAGTTATCGCTACGGATGCGCCTTTGCTACCTCATCAATTAAAACGGATTGCCCAACGCGTTCCGCTGGGAATTGGCATAGTCGGTGGCAGGGGAAGCAATGGTTCCGGGGATATATTTTTAGCGTTTTCAACCGCAAACGAAGCTGCTTTCAACAGAGACAAGACCACTGTTGTGGAAACCTTCCCAAATGATAGGATAACCCCTTTTTTTGAAGCAACGGTGCAAGCCGTGGAAGAAGCCATTATTAATGCCATGGTTGCTGCGGAAACTATGGAGGGTATCAATGGAAATAAGGCCTATGCCCTGCCCCATGATCTCTTAAGAAAAGTACTGAAAAAATATAACAGAGTAAAATGAAAAGAATCCTAATCTTATTGGTTTTGCCACTACTTATGTGTTGTAAACAAAAAGTACTACAAGAGAAAGAAAAAGATGAACCCGTTGATTATGGGACTTTTTTCAAGGACATGGAAGCACAAGCGCTCAAAGAACCTTTTAGAGGAATCGAAACTGAAAATGGAAAAGAGTTGGGGCTTTTCTCTATTAAATCTACTGGGGTTTCTACTGAACCTATTCAAAAATCAACAGAATTATTTTTAAACAGTCTTACCCAAGACCAACACCAAAAAACACTGTTCGACATCGAAGACGATGAATGGCGAAAATGGTCAAATGTAGATAATGGTATCTATGATCGACAAGGTATTAGTTTGAAAGAAATGACAGCCCTTCAAAAGAATATGGCTTTTGAATTAATGGCGTTTTCCTTAAGTGCTAAAGGCTTACAACTGAGTAAGGATATTATGAAAACTGATCAAACGCTAAAGGAGCTGAATAATGGCGACACGGCGTATGATGAAGAGCTGTACTTTTTTACGGTAATGGGAATCCCTTCTTCAACGGAGCCTTGGGGTTGGCAATTGGATGGGCATCATTTAGTCATCAACTATTTTGTACTCGGGGATCAAGTAGTGATGTCCCCCGTCTTCATGGGAGGAGAGCCCATCATTACTACCTCTGGTAAATATAAAGGAAATACTCTCTTCCAAGATGAACAGAATCTCGGATTAGCATTTATGCAAACACTTTCCGCAGAACAAACAACACAAACTATAATTTCCCCTTCAAAAAAACAAAGCGATATCAAAACCGAAGGTAGCAAAGACAATGTAACGCTCAATTATGAAGGTTTACCGGTAACTAAACTTTCCGAGGTGCAAAAAGAGAGCTTAGTGCATTTGATAACGCAATACATCAGTAATATGAAAGAAGGGCATGATCGAATAAAAATGCAAGAAATTATGGCCCATTGGGACCGTACTTATTTTGCATGGGTAGGTAACACTACTCCAGAATCTGTTTTTTATTATCGCATTCATAGTCCTGTCGTATTAATAGAATTTGACCATCAAGCTGCTGTGGGCGTACCCAATAGTCCAGAAGGTCCTATCCGAAATCATATACATACAGTTATTAGAACCCCTAATGGTAATGATTATGGCAAAGACCTTTTACGTCAACATTTGGAAAAAAGTCAACATAATTAACTAATTTTTGACTGTACATGACAAAGTCATCAATTTTGAAAACTTAAGACACCAAAAATCAAAATAATTGAGCCATGAAAAACAATAAAAATCTAATTGCCTTGATTCTCTTTATCGCAGTGATATTTGGCTGTTCCGAAACCCAAACCTATGACATTCTCATTAAAAACGGACAAATCCTGGACGGCTCTGGGAAAACTTCCTATGTAGGCGATATCGGAATTAATGCCGATACCATTGTTGCTATCGGAACCTTGGAAAACGCAAAAGGGCTACAAGAAATCGATGCTACGGGTTTGGCTGTCGCACCTGGATTTATCAATATGCTCAGTTGGGCTACGGAATCATTGATTATTGATGGAAGATCTGAAAGTGATATTCGTCAAGGGGTCACTTTAGAAGTTATGGGAGAAGGTTGGTCTATGGGTCCGCTCAACGAAGAAATGCGGCAGCAAGAACTGAGTATTCAAAAAGATTACACCTACCCGATCGAATGGACTACGCTTGGCGAATATTTAGAGTTCCTGGAAACAAAAGGGATTGCCCCAAATGTAGCATCGTTTGTAGGCGCCACTACTCTGCGGGTTCATGAGCTAGGTGAAGAAAATAGACCTCCTACACCCCAAGAGCTAGAAAACATGAAAGCCCTTGCAAGAAAAGCAATGGAAGATGGTGCAATGGGAATTGGTTCATCCTTAATTTACGCCCCGGCTTTCTATGCAGATATCGAAGAACTGATAGCATTGTGTAAAATTGCATCTGAATACGATGGCATGTATATCTCACACATGCGCAGTGAAGGTGATTATTGGTTGGAAGCCATTGATGAGTTACTAGAAATTGCCAATGAAGCTAATATCCCAGCAGAAATTTACCATTTAAAAGCGGGAGGAAAAGACAATTGGAGCAAATGGGAAACGGCCATCGCTAAAATTGATTCCGCCCGTTCAGCCGGACTGCGCATAACTACAGACATGTATACCTATACTGCCGGCGCAACCGGCTTAGACGCTTCTATGCCACCATGGGTGCAAGAAGGCGGTTATGGAAAATGGGCCGAACGTTTGCAAGACCCTGCTATTAGAAAACAGGTGATTAGTGAAATGAAGGCTAAAGGCAACGGGTGGGAGAATCTATATTTTGCTGCCGGGAGCGCAGATAAATTAATCCTGAATGATTTTAGGAGCGATAGTTTGCGATATCTGACCGGAAAGACCTTGGCTGAAGTGGCCATTATGCGGGGTACCAGTCCAGAAGAAACGGCGATTGACCTTGTGGTACAAGATAGTAGTAGAGTTGGTACGGTGTATTTTCTAATGTCGGAAGAAAATGTAAAAAAGCAGATTGCCCTGCCCTATATGAGTTTTGGATCTGATGGGGCCTCCGTTGCTCCTGTTGCACCGTTCACCAATTCTAGTCCGCATCCTAGATCTTACGGTAATGTGGCCCGTCTTTTAGGTAAATATGTACGTGAAGAAAAAGTTATTTCTTTAGAAGAGGCCGTTTATAAGTTAAGTGGGCTACCAGCTTCCAATTTAAAACTGAAAAAACGAGGGAAATTGGCTGTTGGTAATTATGCCGATTTGGCCATTTTCGATGCCAATAAAATCATCGATAAAGCCACTTTTGATAATCCGCATCAATTTGCAGAAGGTATGATACATGTTTTTGTCAATGGTGAGCAAGTTTTGAAAGAAGGAGCGCATACTGGAGCAACGCCAGGTAGAGTTGTTCGTGGACCAGGTTGGAAAGGTAACTGAGTACAACTAAACATTTAAATTATGAGAGCATCAATTTTAATAACCCTTTTCGCACTGTTAGCACTTGCCAGTTGTAAGAATGAGAAAAATAATTTACCTAGTACGGTTTCGGACTTGGAAAGCTATACAGACTCTCTTTTCCAGTCTAGTTTAGATAGTACATTTATAGCTGGTGGTGCCATTCTTGTGCATCAAAAAGGAAAGACACTTTTAAAAAAAGCCTACGGCCAAGCCAGTTTAGAATTGGAGGTACCAATGCCAGAGAATGCCATTTTTGAAATTGGTTCGGTGACCAAACAGTTTACGGCAGTGGCCATCCTTAAACTGGTGGAAGACGGAAAACTTGCTCTAGAAGACGATTTCACCCAATATTTGGACTATGATACCAAAGGAAGAAAAATTACTATAGACCAACTACTCAATCACACCTCCGGTATTGCCAGTTACACTGAAATCGAAGAATTCGGAAGCCTTGTACCCCAAGAATTACCGCGTGATAGCTTATTGCGAATATTAGAGACCAAAGACTTTTTATTCGAACCCGGCGAAGCACTCATTTACAATAATTCCGCTTATTTTTTCTTGGGACTCATTATTGAAAAAATAACTGGAAAGCCCTATGAGGAATATCTTAAGGACGTTATTTTTGAACCCTTAGGTATGACCAACACCTATTACTGCTCCACCAGCAAAGTGGTTAAAAACAAGGCATATGGCTACGATTATTCGCCAAACGGCCTAAACCAAAAGCAATATCTAAGTCATAATTGGCCCTATGCCGCAGGTTCTTTATGTAGCACTACTGAAGATCTATTGATTTGGATGACCGCCTTGCATGATGGAAAAATACTTTCTAAAGAACAATACCAAGAACTTACAACTCCAAAAGGATTGAACGATGGTACTCCTGTACGATATGCCATGGGCCTATCTCATTTCAATAATTATGGCAATGAAGAAATAGGTCATGGTGGCGGTATTCCGGGTTTTCTAACGCAAACTAACTATTTTCCGGAAAAGGATTTATATATCATCTGTATAACCAATACAGCCGGACCCCATGGCGGTAGTTTCTTTGTGGACAACATCATGTGGCAGCTGTTGGAGAAGAAAGACTATGAGTCCCTTGCTATGGATTTTGACCCCAAAGAAGTTGAAGGCATCTATTCAGGTCAGACTAGGGGAAGAATGCAAAGTATTGAAGTAAAAGCGATTACCGATGCCATTACGGTCGAGTCCAACAAAGATGGAAACATTGATACTTTGAGCACCTATGCTGGTAACCGTACTTGGATGGATGGCAATACCTCTATTTTTATAAATGAAGGAACCTTAGAATTAGATCATGTGGGTGGCCATTATATTTTGAAAAAACAATAGAACATACTATGAGAATACGAATACTTATATTGCTTACCGTTTTTACCGCTTGTAAATCCCAGACCGAAAAAAAAGATGAAGTTCTTTCCGTTGTAGATATACATAATCAAGCCATTTTGGTCGATACCCATAACGATGTGCTCTTACAGACCATGGAAAAAGGGGCCATCTTGGACCAGGATTTAACAGGCATTACCCATTCTGACCTCAACCGACTAAAAAAAGGAGGCGTAGATGTGCAATTCTTTTCGGTTTGGTGTGATGGAACACAAGCGGAGCCTTTCAAATATGCCTTGACAGAAATTGATTCATTGGATGCTATTGCGAAAAGAAATCCTAATAAAATTGTAGAAGTGGCAAATTCTAAGGAGATGATGAAAGCAGTGGGTCAACAAAAAATTGCGGCTTTCTTTGGTGTTGAAGGCGGACATATGATGGAAGATGATCTGGCCAAGCTTGACTCGCTCTATAGTCGAGGTACACGATATATGACCCTAACCTGGAATAATTCCACGTCTTGGGCCACAAGTGCGGCCGATGAAACTGCCTTGGAAGGTGGGACCTTAAACTCGGAAGGAAAAAAGGGTTTGACCGAGTTTGGAAAGCAAGTCGTCCAAAGGATGAACGCCTTGGGTATGATGGTAGACATCAGTCATGTGGGCGAACAAACGTTTTGGGATGTTATGGAGACCACCTCCAAACCAGTTATCGCTTCACATAGTTCGGTGTATGCCCTTTGCCCTGTTCCTAGAAATTTAAAGGATGATCAGATCAAGGCCATAGCCAAAAATGGAGGGGTAGTCCAGATTAATTTCTATTCGGGTTTTATAAGCCCTGATTACGAAAAAAAACGCGAGGCCTTCTTAATGGAACACCAAGCCGAAAACGATTCGCTCGTTTCAGCAGGTGTGAATATGTATGTTGCAGAAGAATTGCTGTTTACAGAGTATGCGGATGAAGTCCAATCGTTCAGGCCAACCTTGCAAGAGCTTATGGAACATATCATCCATATCATCAATTTAGTAGGTGTAGATTATGTGGGACTGGGTTCTGACTTTGATGGTATTACCTCAGCGCCAATTGGTTTGGACGATGTGACCTCCTACCCTTTAATAACCAATGCCTTAGTTGAAAAAGGGTACAGCAAAGAGGATATCAATAAAATTTTGGGTGAAAATTTACTTAGGGTTTTAAAAGCAAATGAAACAAACAACTTATAAAAAATGAATAAATGCTATATCATCCTACTTTGTGCACTATATGTTTCCTGTAAAGGGGCAAATGACCGCAAAGAAGTAAACCAAATACAGGATTTAGAGCACCTTAAAGAACAAGTCGATTCCCTTTTCAATGAACAAATTAATTCGGATGCGCCTGGTGCCGCACTACTGGTGTCCTACGATGGTGAAATGTTGATAGGGAAAGGCTATGGACTTCGCAATTTGGAAACAAAAGAACCTATTACCAAAAACACTAATATGCGAATGGCCTCGGTAAGCAAACAATTTACCGATTTAAGCCTATTGACTTTGGTAGATAAAGGATTGTTATCCCTAAACGATACGGTTTATAAGTTCTGGTCTTATCCCGTTTTTAAAAATATAACCGTAATGCAGCTCATCAATCATACCTCAGGCATAGCCGATTATGAAGATGCGTTTATGAACGATTGGGATAGAACTAAGGTGGTTGAAAATAAGGATGTTTTGGATTGGTTGGCAACGAACCCAACCCCGCGATTTACACCTGGAGAAAAATGGGAATACTCCAATACAGCCTACCTAGTGTTGGCCCTTTTAACAGAAAAATTAAGCGGTCAAGATTTTGCATCGTATGCAAAAGAGGCTGTCTTTAAAAAAGCTGGGATGCAAAACACCAACTTTTATTCGTTTGCCCGTCCTATTGACATTGAAGAACGTGCCTTTTGCTATGAAAAGGACAGTTTGGGAAGTTGGGAACAAGTAGATGGATTTTTTATGAACGGTGTTCTAGGTGATGGGGCTGTCTACACCAGTGTAACGGATTATTTTGCCTATGACCAAGCCTTACGAAACAAAAGCATTGTTTCCGATTCGCTACATCAGCTATTGTTTCAACCCAGTTCCATGGCCTTGCCAGAAAAGTCTTGGTATCCCTTCGACTTTTTAAAATCCAAGGAAGAACACTACGGAATTGGATGGTTCGTAACCGAGGATATTGCCCTGCATACAGGCAGTTGGAACGGTACAAGAACAATTGTAGTCCGAGATCTAAAAAGACCCTTGACCATTGCTATTTTTATGAATTCAGGGGAAGCAGAAATCAGGTCGTTATTAATTCAAAATACATATAACCTAGTAAACACCTATTTAAAATCTAATGAATTTAGAAATTGACAAAATACAACTTAAGGGGTCATTGTACGGTGATTGTGCCTCACGCCATGGGCCAACGATGTATTCAGGAGGAATGGCACCCGACCTTAGGGCTTCACTGATTTCCTTAAGTAAAGCAACCTTTGCTGTTGTAGTTAGGAACTGTGCGTTTACCCCCAAAGGCATGCCCGCATTTACTGAATATACTGATGAGGAATTGGAGGGCTTAAAACACTTCATCAGGTATGTAGCGAATACCACGGCTGAAGAATATGACGAATTAATGAAAACAATTCAATAGATTATCTTTAAAATTTCCAAGTAGCAACCACCTAATAACCATATAATGAAAGAAGTAAATCAACTTTCCGGTCGTTTTTTATCGTTGGACGTCTTTCGAGGCTTGACCGTCTGTTTAATGATTATTGTAAATAGTCCAGGAGCGGGAGCTGATATATATCCCTATTTGTCCCACGCGCAATGGTTTGGCTTCACGCTTGCCGATTTGGTGTTTCCCACATTTCTTTTTGTTATGGGTAATGCCATGAGTTTTTCTATGGGAAAATTAATGGCAGGGGACTCAGGCTTGTTTTGGAAAAAGGTCCTTCGGCGCACTTTTTTAATTTTCCTGTTCGGGTTTTTAATGTACTGGTTTCCTTTTATCGAAAAAGGGGCAGACGGCTGGGAACTAAAACCATTTAGCGAAACCCGCGTCATGGGAGTGTTGCAACGTATCGCCCTATGTTACTTTTTTGCCTCCATTATAATCTACTATGTCTCCCAAAAAGCGGTGGTTGTATTTTCAGCACTTGCCTTATTGGCCTATTGGGGCATTCTTTATCTATTCGGCGAACCGGGCGGTGTGCTCGAAATGGCTACCAATGCAGGTACAAAACTCGATTTTGCCATTTTAGGGGAAGGCCATATTTATAAAGGGGATAAGGTTACGTTTGATCCTGAAGGCATTTTAAGTACCTTGCCCGCTATCGTAAATGTGCTTGCAGGATATTTGGCGGGTGTTTTTGTACAAAAGAAAGGAAAGACGTTTGAAGGCTTGGCACTGGTGCTTATTACCGGATTTCTTATCACTTCGTTGGCACTGTGGTGGGATCTGGTTTTTCCTATTTCCAAAAAACTTTGGACCAGCTCTTTTGTTCTGTATACCGTTGGCTTAGACCTCTCGATTATGGCAGTTTTGATTTACGGAATCGAAATAAGAAAAATCAAGTTTGGAGTAAATTTTTTCGATATTTTTGGAAAAAACCCTCTGTTCATCTATTTGTTCTCAGAGCTATTATTGATAAGTCTTTTAACCATCCCCACCAGTTCTGGACTAAATGCTTTTGGGTGGGTAAGTGAACATATTTTTCAAAAAATATTTCCCGGTGCTTTTGGATCTTTGACAACGGCGGTAGTGTTTATGCTTGTCTGCTGGTTTATTGGGTGGTGGCTCAACAAAAAACGGATTTACATTAAGCTATAGTTGTATCCATACCTAAATAATAGTCAAAAACTAAGCTTTAAAAATTACATCATTATATGAAAAATTACATCTTTTTTATCTTTCTTTTTGTGATTATCCTTTCTGGTAGCGCACAACAAAAAAGTAGTGACAAAAAATTGGATGCCATGATCGTTCAGGGCATAAAAGATTGGAAAGTTCCGGGTCTGGCAGCCATTGTGGTAAAAGACGGCGAGGTGGTATTTCAAAAAACCTATGGCGTCAAAAACCTGGAAACCAAAGAACCGGTAGATGAAAACACCTTGTTCAATATGGCATCGACCACTAAAGCCGTAGTCGCCATTGCAATGGGCATGTTGGTGGATGACGGCAAATTGGATTGGGATGATAAAGTAACCGACTATGTACCTTACTTTAAACTATCGGATAGCTATAGCACGGAAGATGCCCGGGTAAAAGATTTGTTGACCCACAATTTAGGAATCGGTAATGCGGATGCCCTGTGGACCTTAGACAGTCTGTCTACAAAAGAAACCATTCAACGGTTTCAGTTTGCGAAAAAAACCTACCCCCTACGCGGGGGATTTACCTATCAAAATATCATGTATGCCGTAGCCGGGGAAGTGATTGCTGCCGCCAGCGGTAAACCTTGGAACGAATTTGTACAGGAACGCATCTTTGATCCTTTAGAGATGAACCGTACACAGGCCATTGCAAAAAATATTTTTAAAGTCGGCAACTATGTAACCCCTTATTTAAATGATCCAGAGGATGGTATAGTTAAGGTGGAGTACGGATTTTCGGACCAAATAGGTCCTGCCGGTATGATCTGCTCTACGGCCCATGATGTTTCCAATTACCTGACATTTTTAACCAATGGCGGCGTCTTTAAGTCGGACACGCTGGTACGACCAAAAACCTTTAAAAAACTATTTGAGCCCCATTCTTTTTTGGGTTCAACAGGTACGTATCCTACGAATGACCTGACCAAACCCAATTGGAATACCTACGGTCTGGGTTGGTTTCAACAAGATTACAAAGGTCACAAGCTCGATTTTCATACCGGAAGCCTTTTTGGTTTGGTCGCCATTGCAGGAATCATGCATGATCAAGATGTAGCCGTATATGTATTTGCTAATTTGGACCATGCAGAACTGCGACATGCTATCCTTTACAAGGCAATGGACCTATATGCTTTTAATGACGCCAGTCGCGATTGGCACGCGGAGGTCTTTAACCTTTATGAGGAAATCAAGAAAAAGAAGCTCGCAACATCAAAGGAAAAAATAGATGCACGTCGGCGAAACACCAAACCAACTTTGCCTTTGGAAAGTTATGCAGGTACCTACAGCAATAAGATGTTGGGAACTGCTTTTATCACCGTAAATGACACCCGACTAAAAGTGAACTTTAATGATTTTATGTCATATCAAGCGGAGCATTGGCATTACGATACCTTTATAACAAACAAAGACCCCCGTTTTTATGAAGAACTAATGCTTCAGTTTGAAATGAACAGTGCCGGAAAAATCAAGGAATTTGATTTTATGGGCGAAGTATTCAAAAAAATAGAGTGATATATTACAGGTTGCGGTAATAAACTAAGAATTAAATAGGTATTTTTCATACCTATTAAAAAATAAAGCACATCCCACGCATTGGCAATTAAACAAATTAAAATATGAACCCAACTACTAAATTGAAAATGAAAAACTACGTAACACTTTTATTTTGTGCCTGTTTAAGTTTTGTAAGTGCACAAACAGATGCTGAAAAAGCAGCAGAAACCGTAGACAAAAATAACATCGAGGGCCACATCTATTTTCTAGCCGACGATTTGTTAGAAGGCCGTGGAACAGGTACACGAGGGAACAAAATAGCCGCTAGTTATTTAGCCAATAGCTTACGTAGTTATGGTGTACAGCCGCACCCTTCAAGCAGTTCCTATTTTCAAAAATTCAACCTCCTGCAAACAGCACCCCCAACTCTAATGAGCATGATGCTAAACGGAGCGGACTACCCGCACATTATTGCCGTGGAGGCCAAAGCAACTAAATTGTCGGGTAATGCCATTTATCTTGGTTTTGGAAGCGAAGAAGATTACAAAGGAAAAGATGTAAATGGTAAATTGATTGTAGTAAAAGGGGGAACCCCAGAAGCCTCTGATGCCAGAACCATTTATGGAGCTCATAAGTCAAAGCAGGAATTAGCAATACAAAATGGAGCTATCGGTCTTATTGAGATGACCTTGTTAGAGGAAGATTGGTGGTCTCGAATTTCACACTTTATGGGAGAAAGCGTAAAGATTCCGGACGCTATCGACACTGAAAACACTACTAATGAATTTATCCATCTTTGGGTAAACACAACCTCAGAGATACTAGAGATGTTGGCCGATACCAAAATGTCATTTGAAATCGAAACCGATGGAAAAAAAGAGGAAACACTCCTAACCCAGAATGTGGTCGGTGTTTTAGAAGGCACTGATCCAAAATTAAAGGATGAATATATTATGTATTCCGCGCACTATGACCATGTAGGTATAGGTGCCCCGGATTCAGAAGGCGATACCATTTATAACGGTGCCCGTGACAACGCCATAGGCACCACTGCTGTTTTAAGTATAGCAGAAAATATAGGAAAATACCCCACGAAAAGGTCCGCTGTCTTTATCTTTTTTACTGGCGAAGAAAAAGGATTATTGGGTAGTAAATATTATGTACAAAATCCTTTGTTTCCTTTGAAACAAATCGTCTATGGTTTCAATACCGATGGTGCAGGGTATAACAATACCAGCTTGGCAACGGTTATAGGATTAGGGAGGACTACAGCTCAAAAACATATCGTTGCAGGGGCCGAAACTTTTGGACTTAAAGCCATTGATGACCCAGCACCTGAACAAGGACTTTTTGATCGAAGCGACAATGTTAGTTTTGCTAGCGTTGGCATACCAGCACCCACCTATTCAACCGGGTTTGATGCTTTTGATGATGAAATAAATAAGTATTACCACCAAGCTGGTGATGAAGCGGACAGTCTTGATTATGACTACCTACTGAAATTTTATCAAGGATATGTGCTCTCGGGTAGGTTGATAGCCAACGATCCAGAAAAGCCTTTTTGGGTAAAAGGGGACAAATATGAGCCCGCAGGCAATGTACTTTATGGCAATGCACCAACGGCACCAATGAAAAATTAAAGCCTTGGGCCTTCTTTACGCTGCACTAGAAATTGAGGACAATAACAAATTCAAATAACAAAAGCGCTGAACGTACTATGAAATTATATCTTCCCATTGCCGTCCTGGCCTTGATATGCTTTAGTACTTGTAAATCTAAGGTTGAAATCAAAAAAGTTCCAAAATTTGAACATGATATAGCTTCGGGTCCTACGCCATGGACAAGCGATGTCTTTGAGTTGGAAGAAGAAGATTTCACCTTCGCCATAATTGCAGATTTAACGGGTGGCGAGCGGGAAGGGGTCTTTAGCGCTGCCGTAGAACAATTGAATCGGTTGGATCCCACTTTTGTGGTAAGTGTGGGCGACCTAATTGAAGGCGGCACGGAAGATTCTTTGCAACTTGCAACCGAATGGAATTCTTTTGACGCGCGTACCTCAAAACTCAATATGCCTTTCTTCTATTTGGGTGGAAACCATGATTTGACCAACCCGGTCATGCGAAATTTTTGGGAACACCGTTTCGGTCGGCGGTATTATCATTTTATTTATGAAGACGTCCTCTTTTTAATGATGGATTCGGAAGATTATGAGGTAAAGCGCATGAACGAAATCTATAAGGCCCGTGCCAAGGCCCTTAAAATCATTTCAGGAGAAGTCCAAGGCAATTATCCTGATACGGAATACTATCATATGGAAGAGCGAAGGGTAGGTGGTATGAGCAATGACCAATTCAATTATTTCAAGGATGTACTGGAAAACTATCCTAATGTAAAGTGGACCTTCGTACTCATGCACAAACCGATTTGGAAACGTGAAGGGGATAAAGGGCTGGGAAAACTAGAGTCACTCTTGGCCAATAGGCCCTATACGGTCATCAATGGCCATGAACATACGTTTTCCCACCGTTTGCGAAATGAGCGCGATTATATGATCCTTGGAACGACTGGGGGTGGCCAAAACAAAACAGATTCCATGGCCTTTGACCATGTTTCCTTGGTGAGAATGGCCAAAGAACCAGTAATCAGCCATTTGAAGATGAACGGAATTTTAGATAAAAGCGGTAGCCTACCCAGCACTGGAAAACAAATACATTGATACTGCTATTTGGTGCGTATTTAGTAGCCATGGTTTAACCTTGTTTTTTTGCTGTCATCGTAGTAAACGAGAGCGTGAAATGTAACCATATGCATTGGTAACTATTAACTCAGAACAACAACGATTGTATTAACAAACGTAAACAATACTAATTTTAATCAACCAACTAATAATGAAGAAGCTAAAAATCAGTAGTACCCTATTTTTAATATGCTGCTTAACAATGCTCTCCGTGCAAGCGCAGGGCACTCGATTACTAAGACAGCCAGACATCAGTACGACCCAAATGACCTTTGCCTATGGAGGCGATATTTGGGTAAGCAACATAGCCGGTGGTGAAGCAAAAAGAATTACAAGTACGCCGGCAGTGGAATCCAATCCTTACTTTTCGCCAGATGGTAAACAAATTGCCTTTTCTTCCAATCGGTCGGGATATGACGCCGTTTATGTTGTTGCTTCGGAAGGCGGTGAGGCACAACAAATAACGTGGCATCCTAGCGGATCCTTGGTTAGGGGATGGAGCAATGATGGGGAACGCATCCTCTACGCAAGTGACCGAGATACTGCCCCAAGTCCCTATAATCGCTTGTGGACTACAGGCCTTAAAGAAAATATCCCATCATTGGTTCATTCACAATGGGCTTATGATGGCGCTTTCGCACCTGATGGCGACCACTTGATTATCGATAGGGTGAGCCGTTGGGATAGTGAATGGCGCGCGTACAGAGGTGGTCAAAATACACCCTTGATCATATTAAACACTACAACATCGGAAGAGGAATTGTTGCCCAATGAAAGTACTACGGACATTCAACCCCTATGGCTTGGCGATACCGTTTATTTTTTATCGGATCGTGACTTGGTATCCAATATATGGTCTTATAATACCAAAACAAAGGGATTAGCGCAGGTCACGGAGTTCAAAGGTGCTGATATTAAATGGCTGGCCGGACACGAAAATACACTCGCTTATGAACGCGAAGGCTACCTGCATCTTTTAGATTTAAATACAAAATCGTCAAAACAAGTACAAATAGACATCATTGGCGATTTTCCTTGGGCCGCTACCCAATGGGAAGATGTGAGTTCTTCTGCACGCTCTGCCTCCTTGTCTCCCAACGGAAAAAGGATTATTGTAGCATCTAGGGGTGATATTTTCACGATACCTGTTGAATTCGGCGATTCAAGAAACATAACGGAAACTTCCAATGCCGCGGATAGAGCTCCTATCTGGTCACCAAAAGGCGATCAATTAGCCTGGTTTTCAGATATAGATGGTAAAGGATATAAATTGATGTTGGCTTCACAGGACGGTTTGGATACCCCTACTTCGATTTCCATTGGGGAATCAAAAATGGCATGGGACCCTAGTTGGTCCCCAGATGGAAAACACATCGCCTTTGTAGATGATGATGTGCGTTTACGTGTATTGAATCTGGATACAAAAGCCATACAGACCATTGACATTGGTGGTACCAATATTGAACGCGGTAGTATTACGATGAACTGGTCACCAGATTCCAACTGGCTAGCGTATGCTAAGGCTGGCAATAATAATTTTAGACAGCTATTTATTTGGTCGCTCAAAGACGGGCAAACAAAAGCCATTACCGATCCTTTTGCAGATTCGTTCTCCCCTGCTTGGGACTTAAACCATAAGCAATTTTACTTTCTAGCCAGTACCGAAGTTGCATTAGGTTCCGGTTGGGCTAATACGAGCTCTATGTCTTCAAGTCCTTCCTATGCAGCGTATGTTATTAATTTGCAGCAAGATGACCCCTCCCCTTTTAAACCGAAAAGTGATGAGGAAAGTCCGGAAAAGGAAACGGACGACACCAAAAAGTCTGGTAAAAAGAAAGATAATAAAGGAAAAGAGGAAGAAGAGCCAAAAAAGGTCGTAAACATAGATTTTGAAACTCTAAGCCGTCGCACCTTGGCGCTACCAGTTCCAGAACGTGAATATAGTTTTATAGCAGCAGGTCCAGAAAGCACTGCTTTTCTAGGGGAATATGTACCCAATGAAAAGGGTCTTAGCCTTAAAAAGTTTACGCTGGAGGATCAAAAAAGCAAAGACTTTCTTTCGGATGCTAGAAACGTTTCCATTACGGGTAACGGAGCGCATTTATTGGCGAATATAAACGGACAATGGAATGTAATAGATACAAAAGGAGATAGCGGCGAAAAAGGAAAAACGGTAAACGTAGACCTTCAAATGAAACTAAACCGTTCCCTGGAATGGAAACAAATGTTCGAAGAGGCGTGGCGCTATGAACGTGATTATTTCTATGATCCAAATCTACATGGTCGGGATTGGAACCTTGTGTACGAACGTTATGCCCCACTAGTTCCTTTTATAAAACATAGGGCAGACCTAACCTACGTACTAGATCAGGTAAACGGCGAACTTTCCGTTGGCCATAGTTTTGTATTCGGTGGGGATTATCCAAAAGTTGCCGTTTCTAAAATGGGCATGCTAGGAGCGGATATGACGGTTGAGAACAATCGTTGGAAAATAAAAAGAAGGTATACCACCGAGAGCTGGAATCCCGGATTATCCGGACCTTTGGATGCTCCTGGACTCAACATAAAAGATGGGTACTACCTCGTAGGCATTAATGGTGATGAGCTCACGGGTTCGGATAACCTTCATAAATATCTAGATGGCACCTTGGACAAACAGACCATCTTACATATTAACAGTGAACCCACTTTTGAGGGGGCTTGGCAAGAAATCGTAAAGCCCATACGAAGTGAAAATTCGTTACGGCAGCGTACGT
>CAYGUY010000054.1:0-4390 GCA_964353165.1 uncultured Maribacter sp. | reverse complement strand
TGGCAAGAAATCGTAAAGCCCATACGAAGTGAAAATTCGTTACGGCAGCGTACGTGGGTAGAGGATAATCGTAGAATGGTAGATTCGCTCTCCAATGGGAGATTAGGCTACGTTTGGGTGCCCAACACTGGAGGTCGTGGTTATGTATCCTTTAACCGCTATTATTTTGCACAACAAGATAAAGAAGGAGCGGTCATAGATGAGCGTTTTAACGGAGGTGGACTTTTAGACGATTATATGGTAGACCTTATGACCCGCAGTCTAAGGGCAGGCTTAACCAACGAGGTTCCTAATGGTACACCCATGCGGCTGCCCGCAGGTATTTTGGGGCCAAAAGTATTGCTGATCAACGAAATGGCCGGATCAGGTGGCGATTTCTTTCCTTGGGTCTTTCGGCAGCAAAAAGCGGGTAAACTTATTGGTATGACCACTTGGGGCGGTTTGGTAAAATCATCCGTACACTATCCTTTGGTAGATGGCGGTGCCCTCACCTCCCCAGATAATGCGGTTTTTGATCCCATAAACAACAAATGGATTGCCGAGAATGTTGGGGTTGCACCAGATATAGAAGTAAGACAAGATGCGGTATCCTTAGCTACAGGAAAAGACCCTCAATTAGAACGGGGAGTAGCGGAGCTATTAAAACAACTAGGCCCAAAAAGGACTATTGTTCCTCCAAAATTCCCGTCACCAGCAACAGGGAATAATGAAAATTAAAGGACCCCATAGGACCGCAAAGCGGAGCAACTTAATCTTTAAAATCCTCGTAGTAATTTAACTTAGAAAAATCCACTTTACAACCAACCAAAATGAAACGCAGAGACTTTATCGTTAAAACGGCAGGGGTTACAGCGGCATCCTTGTCGTATTCTAGTTTATACAGTCAAATTAACAATAAGATAGAAAGTGCTTCGGCCAACACTAATTACGATGTTATTGTACTGGGCGTGGGCAGTATGGGTGCCTCCACCTGTTATCATTTAGCGAAACAAGGATATAAGGTCCTTGGATTGGAGCAGTTTGATATTCCGCACGAACTTGGTTCACATGCGGGGCAAAGCCGTATCATCCGTAAGGCCTATGGTGAGGCCTCTGATTATGTGCCCTTGTTGGAACGAGCCTATGAAAACTGGGAAACCTTAGAAGCCGAAACCGGTACACAGGTATACTATAAAACCGGACTGGTTTATTTTGGCGCTACCGATAATCCCTTTTTGAAGACCGTAAAGCAATCATCCGCCGAATATAATATTCCGGTCAACTCCCTTTCGGTGGCGGAATGCGATCAAAAATACCCACAGTTTAACCTACCCAATGAATTTCAACGCTTGGAAGAACCCGATGCTGGTTTATTGACCCCAGAGCGAGGCATCCTTTTATTCGTTCAACGGGCCTTACATAATGGCGCAGTGGTCCGCACTAAAGAAAAAGTACTGGATTGGAGCTCTAAAAACGGAACCGTAACCGTAAAAACAGACAAAGGAAGCTATACCGCGGCAAAATTGATTATCACGGCAGGTGCTTGGGCCGGAAAAATGGTTTCAAGTTTTGCACCCAAACTAAAGGTGACACGACAAGCATTGGCCTGGGTACAGCCAAAAAAATGGGAAACGTTTGGTCTAGGAAACTTCCCATGCTGGAACATTGCACATAAGGGCTATGATTTTTACGGATTTCCCATACTACCCGTTGGGCAGTTTGGCGGACCCTTAGGGCTCAAGCTCGCATTGCACTATCCGGGTGGCGATGTTACCGATCCGGATATGGTAAACCGTAACACCAAGAAGACGGACGAAAGCGTGTTGATTGACTTCTTGAAGGAATTTATGCCCGATGGCTATCAAAGCACCCTCACCATGAAGACCTGCCTGTATACCAATACGCCCGATGAAAATTTCATCGTAGACTTCTTACCTGGTTTTGATAACAGCGTCGCCATTGCCGCAGGGTTCAGCGGACACGGGTTTAAGTTTGCTAGTGTGATTGGCGAGATACTCGCAGATCTTGCCGTAAAAGGAGCAACATCGTTGCCCATAGCCTTTTTAAACGCACAACGATTTGACTAACCATACTATAAAACCCAATGCTAAAATTCTTCCAGGGCCGAACATAAAAAACAGTCCTGAGGACTGTTTTAGTGAAGGAGCCAGCTTGCCGCGCGGGCATTATAAATTAAAATTATGATCAAACTATTTAGAAATTTTCGAAAACAATTGCTCAATGAAGGCAAAACATCCAAGTATTTCAAATACGCCATTGGCGAAATTGTGCTTGTCGTCATTGGTATTCTCATCGCCTTGCAGATTAATAATTGGAATGAAAACCAAAAATCGGCCAAGTTTGAGCTTCAGCTACTCTACTCCTTTAAAAGTGGCCTTAAACAAGATCTGGCCGACGCCGAAGGCAATATAAAGTGGCATCGTCGTGGACTTGAGGCCTTAGATAGTCTATTTTTACTACTAGAATCAAATAAACCCTACGACATCAACCGAGTGTCTAGAATGTTTTCTGATGCGCTGATCCCAACCTATTTTCAATATTCAACCAGCGCTTTCGAGACACTAAAATCAAACGGAATTACTACGATAACCAACGATAGTCTAAGAGATAGGATTATTCAAGTATATGATTCGCAATACGTTTTTTTCCTTAAATACGAAGCTGATTTCGCCAAAACAGTGGGTTTTGGGTTAACAGAGGTTTTTCCTCCGCTATTCAAAGACAGCTATAATTATGACCTCAGTTCTACAGACTTTGCAGGTGCAATGGTTCCATTAGATTTTGAAGCGCTTAAGACAAATCAAGAGTTTCTGTATTTTCTCAGGTCTTATAAAAATAGATTGGTCATACTATTAGATTGGCAATACGCTCAACTGAACTCAAACATTAAAGGACTGTTGTCCGAAATTGACAGGGAAATCACAAAACTGGTATCGTAATGATAAAACTCTTCAGAAACATCCGCCAAAAACTGCTCACAGAAGGCAAAACCACTAAGTACTTCAAATACGCCATTGGCGAAATTGTGCTGGTGGTTATTGGGATTTTGATTGCGTTGCAGATAAATAACTGGAACGAAGAAAAGAAATATAAAAAACAGATCTGGACGAAAATACAGTCTGTTTTAGGGGATATCCGCGAGGATAGCGTTGATATTAATGGGGTTATTAGAGACTTATCAATCCAGAACAATGCCACCAACCACATTATCCCCATTATGGAGTCGGAACAAAAAATCATTCAAGATTCCTTAAAATTTATTCTCGATTTCAATTCATTTACCACTACCCCTATCCTATCACAACAAAATAATACTTGGGATTATCTAAATGCAAATGGTGTCCTATCGGAATTGGAAGACCAAGAACTGGTGAGCATGTTAACGGACTATTACAGTTACCTAGATGACCTTTCCATAAACTTTAACAATTCTGCCATCCCGGTACGATTAGAACTTAGACAGCTGAAATACGAACTTTTTACCAATAGCGAACATCGGAAATTTTTTCCCACAAATAACCCAAGCGTACCCAACAAAGCAGTCTACGAAGCTATTTTGAAGGATACTCGAATACTGCCCTTATGCAGATATATAGGAAGTACCGCAGCATATTTTGAAAAAAGATTTGAAATAGCCAATGAAAAAGCTCAAAGGATTATCGATTATTTAGAAGCGAATTACGAACCCATATCACTATGAAAAAACTCTTCAGAAAAATCCGCCAAAACCTTCTCAATGAAGGCAAAACATCCAAGTATTTCAAATACGCCATTGGCGAAATTGTGCTGGTGGTTATTGGGATTTTGATTGCACTTCAGATTAATAATTGGAATGAAAATCAAAAGGCAAAAACAACAGAAATTTATGTTTTAAAAGAAATACTGAGCAATCTAAATGAAGATGGTATTATCCTGATTGAGATTATAGAACAAAGGCAAAAAGCGAAAACATCGGTTGCAGCTATGCTCAACTATTTACAAACAGAAAACATTAACAAGGATACTCTAGAAAAAGACATGTTACGTTTTTTAACCTTTGAACGATACTTTCCAATAAACAATGCGTATGAGGTTCTCAAATCTAAAGGATTACAACTTTCTAATAATAATTTAACAACCCAAATATCTCGTTATTATGATTATGAACAAAAAAAAATGAACAGAAGTATTTTAGACATCGAAAATGCTATTATATCTATTTTAGAGGACAGATCAGGAATTGCCAGGTTCATTGAATCGCTGACCTTAAATGAAACTATAACCATCATGAATTATGACGATGCTCAATTAAAAAAGGAAATCTATAGAGACGTTATGCCTTTCAAAAATAATAACATAGGAACACTAAATAAATTAATTGTGTTTTACGAAACCAATGAATCCCTTAGAA
>CAYGUY010000053.1:0-24921 GCA_964353165.1 uncultured Maribacter sp. | reverse complement strand
AACATTAGTCTTGGAGACAAGTTTGCCCTGCGACCCAATGCAGCCTTGAGCATCAACCAGAACAGGGACTTTGTTTTTGAGCGTGATGGGGTGTTGGAAGAATTGGGTAATACCAATATTGCCTATTCGCCCAATGTAGTACTCGGTAATATATTTGTGTACAGTCCAAGCACTGCTTTTCAGATGTCCTTGTTATCTAAATATGTGGGCAAGCAGTATATGGGGAATATCGATGCTGAAACATCGGTCTTGGATTCTTATTCCCAGACCGATTTCAATATTCAATATGAATTAAAATGTAACGGGTTTTTAAAGAGTATTGTATTTGCGGGTTTAGTTAACAATATTTTTAACGCGAAGTTCGAGTCCAATGGTTATTTTTTTACGTTTGATGATGATTTTTCGAGTCCAGACGTAATAACTACAATCGAAGGTGCTGGCTTTTATCCACAGGCAGGCACCAACTTTTTATTGGGAGCTACCCTTAATTTTTAAAACGCCAGGATGAAAAAATTTACAATCGCCTTGGATTGGACGGCAAATACCAACCACACGGGCTTTTATGTTGCTAAATCCCAAGGGTTTTATGAGGAATTAGGGTTGGATATTATTATCACGACCCCAGAGGTCGATAACTACAGCCTTACCCCAGCGAAAAAGGTAGTACTCGGACAAGCGGATATGGCCTTGTGTCCGTTTGAGAGCGTGATCAGTTACCGTACGAAGGCCACTCCGTTTGAGGCGGTAGCCATTGCTACTATTTTCCAGGAAGATGTAAGTGCGATTGCAACCTTGGCAAGTAGCGGGATAAAACGTCCTGCTGATATGGACGGAAAAGTGTATGCATCGTACAGGGCGCGCTACGAAGATGAGATTGTACGTCAAATGATACGGAACGATAGAGGTACAGGGGATTTTAACATAAGCTATCCTGAGAAACTGGGCATTTGGGAAACCATTTTAACAGGCAAGGCACACACAACTTGGATATTTACGAACTGGGAGGGCATACAGGCCAAGAACGAAGGGATAAGTTTAAATCTTTTTAAGATGTCTGATTATGGTATACCATATGGATATTCTCCAATTGTTTTAGCCAGTGAAAAAGCAGTCTCAGAAAACGAAGGGGACTATGCACGTTTTTTGGAATCGACCAAGAAAGGTTACTTGTTCGCTCAGGAAAATCCCATCGAGGCGGTGGCCTGTTTTGCCCCTTTTGTAGCCGAGCGGGATAAGAATATCAATTTACTCCAAAGTCAGAAATTCACTTCTCCCTTCTATGGTAAAATGGATACATGGGGCGTTCTAGATAAACAAAAAGTTAAGGAGTACTTGGATTGGTTATTGCAAAATAAGTTGGAGGAGCGATTTTTTACGGTGGAGGAGTTGGTGGTTACTGGGTTGGTTTAATTAGAAATACTTACAGTTTCCCCACCAAAAGTGGCTCTGTATTCTAGCATATCATAATAACGATTACCGTCATCGGGTCTGTTGAATTGTTGGCCCGTAAACAAACTGTACTCGTAATCTTCACAAGAACAGGTAGCCACTTGCCCTGAAAAACCCATTGTAGAACAATCGTTGGGTACATGGTTGGGGCAACTGGCTTCGAAGGCGCGAAATTGGTTAAAACCTGTATTGATAACAAATACCCCTCTGGTTCCGACACCATCAGACCTCACTAATACAGCAGTTCCAGTATTCGTTAAAGGACTGTATAGCGGTAAACGAAGGTTGAGTTCAAAACGAAAGCCTATTTCTTGTAAGTATGGGTTTCTATTCGTGCGTTCGCTGTCGCATGAGCAAAGAATACCTATTACCATTAGTAGGGAAATACGTTTCATGTTTAACTATGGTTTTAACAAATTCGAAACAAAAATGCATAAAAAATATGTATCTTTGCGTTAAATCCTCTCTAAAAAGCCTGTGAATAAGGCAAGTGCAGAGGATTTTCCTATTTATTAAACGACGCTATTATGAGTAACATATCTTACTACACCGCGGAGGGACTTAAAAAATTGAAAAACGAGTTAAATCAACTCAGGGACATTGAGCGTCCAAAAGCCTCAGAAGCTATTGCGGAAGCCCGTGATAAAGGAGATTTATCCGAAAATGCCGAATATGATGCTGCAAAAGAGGCGCAAGGCCTTTTGGAAATGAAAATCTCCAAAATGGAGGCAATTCTTGCCAATGCCCGATTAATAGATGAATCCCAATTGGATACATCTAAAGTACTTGTGCTGTCTACTGTTAAACTGAAAAACCAGAACAACGGTATGGAGATGAAATACAAACTGGTTGCTGAAAGCGAATCGGATATCAAAACAGGTAAAATCTCAGTCAGTTCGCCAATTGGTAAAGGTCTTCTTGGTAAAAAAGTAGGAGAGGTAGCAGAAATAGCTGTCCCAAGTGGTAGTTTAAAATTAGAAGTGATAGAAATCACACGAGAATAGTACTTTTCGTTTTAATATATAATCCCATTCTTTTAAGGATGGGATTTTTAGTTTAGACTTTCTTAGTTATAGTTCTGTTTGGTAGTAACACTAGTTTTTATACCAGCTCAAAGTTAAAATTAATCAGTAATTTAGTGTTACTACTAACTACTAAGGATGGTCATTGTCATTTAGACGTGTACAATCTTGGAGCATTAAACCTCAAACCTTTTTATATGCCAACCATATTCACAAAAATCATAAACGGAGAAATACCATGCTATAAAATTGCAGAGGATGACGATTTCTTTGCCTTTTTAGATATAAATCCAAATGCTAAAGGCCATACCCTGTGTATTCCTAAAATGGAAGTAGACAAGATTTTGGATATGGAAGAGGCTCACTTTACGGGATTAATGGCTTTTTCTAGAAAAGTAGGCAAGGCTATTGGCGCCGCGATTCATTGTAAACGTGTTGGTATTACGGTAATAGGGTTGGAGGTTCCACATGCCCATGTACATTTGATTCCGTTAAACACGATGGAAGATGTTAGGTTTCAACATAAAACAAAACTTACTCCCGAGGAATTTGAAGCCATTGCGGCCAGTATTAGGGCTAATATTCAATAGGCCCTGCAAGATATAAATAGATTGCTCCCGCAACTACGGCAACCAATAAAAGTATTAGGATATAAAAGAAAAGGGTTGGTTTGGAGGATTTTGGTTCTGGAACTACCGTTTTTTGATAGTAATTGAACATACGTTCTATATCTTCCGTCCAACTTACAGGATAAATGGTAGACTTACATTTATTACAAACCAGGCTGTTGGTTAACTCCGAGGTAGTCTTATGAAAGAAACGACCAAAGGTGTGTTTTTGATAAAAGCTAAGATTCAAGTCTTGGTTAAAACACTCCGGACAGTTATTTGTCAGATTAGCTTCTTTAACAACAACTAACTTTTCTTTTGCCATGATTACGCTACTACTTTTAAGGATATCTGCATGATGGTGCCCTCTTTACCGGACGAAAGTACTTTTATTTTTCCATTATGGTATTCTTCTACAATCCTTTTAACAAGTGATAGCCCTAATCCCCAACCTCTTTTCTTGGTCGTAACACCTGGATTGAAGATGGTACTAAAGCTGCTTTTTGGAATTCCAGAGCCTGTATCCGCTATGAGTATATTTACAAATTTACCGTCTGGAACAATCTCTATGGCAATGCTGCCTTTGCCCTTCATTGCATCTATGCCGTTTTTAACTAGATTTTCTATAGTCCAATTATATAAAGAACTGTTTAATAGTACTGGCAATGTTTCAATTTGGCTTACAAAAGAAAAATGAATAAGCTTAGAACTTCTTCGTTTTAAATATTCGTAGGCTTTTTCGGTTTCGTCTACAATGTCCAATCTATCTAACTTGGGTAAGGAGCCAATTTTTGAAAAACGTTCTGTGATAGTTTGCAAGCGATCAATATCTTTTTCTATCTCTTTAGTGATGTCAGGATTTACAGGTTCGGTTTTTAATAACTCGTTCCAGCCCAGCAATGAAGATAAAGGGGTGCCGATTTGGTGAGCGGTTTCCTTTGCCATACCTGCCCATAGCTTATTTTGCTCGGAAGACTTATTAGTCTTAAAGAGGAAATAAATGACGGTGCCGAATAAAAAAATAATTAATAAAAGGGCTATGGGATAGTATTTCAATTTATTCAATACTTCAGAATTTCCATAATATAAGGTGGCTAGATGCTCACCTTGTTGATCTACTGAAATAGGGGTGTTCTCGCTTTGGAATTGTTTTAGCTTGTTCTGAATATAGACCGAGTCTGTTATTTTTTCCTTTGGAATGTTGTTCACACGAATAGAACTGTCCTTGTTGATCAATATCATAGGTGTAGAGGTGTTGTTTTGGAATACTCTAAGATGCAGATTTCCTAATTCTACGTTTTCAGATGATTGTAAAAACTCGGACTGTGCAGTAGCCCAGATTTCCATTTTTAAACGTTCCTCTTCCTTAAAGGTTTTAAAAAAACTATTGGTGTTCCAAAGAATAAGGCTAACCACTGCAAACGACCCAATAAGAAGAAAAATAGTAGAGGTCTTGCTTTTAGGGTTAAAATTCATTCAGTTGTTTTCTAGTATTAAAGATAACCTAAATTGTAAATAATTGTTGTGTTGTGTTCCCGTGTTAGTTTTATTAACGCATCATTTTATGTACTTTTGAAATTCTATTGTTTAAAAGCGTATTTAAGATGGAATTAGAAGGAAAAGTAAAACTAGTTGGCGAAACCAAAACTTTTGGTACCAACGGATTTAGAAAAAGAGAACTGGTCATCACCACAGATGAGCAATACCCACAACATATTTTGGTAGAATTTGTGCAGGATAAGTGTGATTTATTAAATAGTTATGCGGTTGGGCAGGATGTAAAGGTTGGTATTAACGTAAGGGGAAGGGAATGGACCAACCCTCAAGGAGAGATAAAGTATTTTAACTCTATCCAAGGATGGCGTATAGAGAACTTGCAACAACAAGCACCCGCCGCAGGAATGCCTCCAGTGCCACCTATGGAAGCCTTTGAGCCAGCGGATAATTTAAACGAAGAAGATCACGACGACCTTCCGTTTTAAGAATGTACATAGGGTTTAGGCCCTGATATTTGTTCATAGAAATCTGTATAAAACAGGAATTAACAAACTTGTTTGACTTAAAAAGTTGAACAAGTTTTTTGTTTTTTTAGGTTTTTATTAATTTGAAAACAAAAACTGTTGGAAACCAAGAACCCTCGAAATACCGTTACGTTTTTGTCTGATAGATTGCAATTTCCAGAGGTTGATAAAGCCAATGAAGACGGTCTTTTGGCGGTAGGTGGTGATCTTTCTCCCGAACGATTACTTTTGGCTTATCAAAATGGAATTTTTCCTTGGTTCAATGAAGATTCTTTAATTCTTTGGTGGAGTCCGGACCCTCGAATGGTACTTTTTCCGAAAGATATTAAGGTTTCTAAAAGTATGCATAAAGTGATACGAGATCAAAGGTTCAGGTTAACCATAAATACCTGTTTCGAAACTGTGATGGAACATTGTTCAACAGTGAAGCGAGAGGGCCAAGACGGCACTTGGATTACCGATGAAATGAGAAATGCTTATTTGAGCCTACATAATCTTGGATTTGCAAAATCATACGAAGTATGGGAAGCAGATGACCTGGTTGGTGGATTGTACGGGGTAGATTTAGGTACTATATTCTGTGGAGAAAGTATGTTTAGTTTAAAGACAAACGCCTCTAAGTTTGCCTTCATAAAATTAGCGGAAATAGTACAAAGTAATAATTATGAATTGATCGATTGTCAGCTCTACACGGATCATTTAGCTAGTTTAGGAGCGGTTGAAATACCTAGGCGGGAGTTCATTTCATATCTAAAGTGAAAGCACTAAGGAGGTAAGTAAGAAAAAAACGTGTTCGGTTTTATGCATGTAATTCTCCGCTCGGTATTCAGAGCCTATTTGTAGTTTTGTGTTTTCATCCAGTACCCATCCTAAGTTTGCCGTAATACGTTGGTCATATTCTGGAAGGAATGCTTTTGCAACGTTCAATAAGGATTCTGCTGATAATACTAAATAAGTTTCACCAATATCCAGTGATTCTCCCTGTAAAGCAAAATCCAGAGCAAAGCGATACCTAAATCTATGAATGGTTAAATCGTTGGTAATACGCTGCTCGGACCGGAAGCGGTTACCAAAACGTAGGCCTCTGTTGCTTTTGGTGATATTGTACTGTTGCACAAACCGTAGCTCGTTTTCTTTGCTGTCATCAAAAAGACCTCTAAAACGGTATTGGATTCCGAAGCCAACGCTTTGATCACCCCTAATTTTAAGATTTGAAAAATGTGCCAAGTCCAACTGCCGGATCGTAAATTCGGTATCGGAGTCTCTAAGAATAAAAGTTCTTTTGGCCAATGAAAAGTTATGGGAGTAGTTGTTACTTACCTTGTAGTTTACTCCAATTTGAGGTTGCCAATATCCCGTTAAGTTGTCCTGCCCCTTTGCTACGTAAGAGAAAAGAAACAGCACAAGCCCCAAGCTAACAAGCTGGTTAGTAGAGTACATGGTCATAGTTTGGTGGTAGTCTTTTTCTTCTATTCATAAATGTACCATCTGCATCAAAGAGCACTTCATATTCCACATAACTTTTGTCTTCTTTTCCCGACACTATAATTTCATAGTTAATACTGGGTAAAAGAAGATTCTGAAAGGCATTTCTAAACGTTGTTTTTATATCTTCTTCGGGAGTGGCCAAGTATTGCTGTTGTATTTTTTTAACTCGGTGCGATTTAAAAGATTCGTCAAAATAGGTGGTAATCTGAGCAAGCACATCAGAAGGTATATCCAGGGGTGCTATGGTGATTTCAATATCCTCTAGTACTCCGTTAACATCAAATTCAATACTATACCACAATTTATCTTTTTTAAACTTTACCTCATAACTACTTTTGGTACTATCGGTTTCCTTATAGAATTTTAAGCGTTTAACACCGGTTATGTTTGCGTCCAAAAGATTTTTTGCATCTGTTGGGAACTGGTCTTTTCTAATGCGGTATTCCCTTTCATATTTATTTTGCGCAAAACTCCCATAAGAGCATAAAATGATGAAGAAAAAACTAAGAATTTTATAGTTCATGTCAATGTCTGTTGTGCTGTTATACTTCATTGTAACGAAAACAATTGATTTCATGGTCGTTTACCATTCCAGTCGCTTGCATGTGGGCATAAATTACGGTGCTACCCACAAACTTAAAACCTCTTTTCTTAAGATCCTTGCTTATTTTATCGGAAAGAGTAGTATTGGCAGGTGCCTCCTTGTAGTGTAGCACTTTGTTTTTAATAGGTTTCTGGCCAACAAATTCCCAAATATAGGAGCTAAAACTACCAAATTCTTTCTGTACCTCCATAAATGCAACTGCGTTGGAAATAGTTGCTTTTACCTTTAGTTTGTTTCTGATAATACCCGAATTTTCAAGCAGGTTACTTACTTTGGTTTCATCATATTTTGCAATTTTGTGGTAATCAAAATTATCAAATGCCTTTCTAAAGTTTTCTCGTTTTTTAAGCACCGTAATCCAACTTAATCCGGCTTGAAAGGTTTCAAGAATCAGGAATTCAAATAAAGTTTCGTCGTCCTTTATCGGAACGCCCCATTCTTCATCATGATACTTTTCGTAAAGTGTATCCCCTTTGCACCAACCGCATTTATGCTTTACCATACCTTTTTTTTAGGAGTCTAAAGATAAGGCAATAGTTAGAATGCTTGCACAATGTAAAGATAAAGAGGCATTCCAATAGTTATGTTAAACGGAAATGTGATTGCTAGGGCCATAGGTAGGTATAGGCTGGGATTCGCTTTGGGAGCAGCTAAGCGCATGGCAGCGGGCACAGCAATGTAGGAAGCACTCGCAGCTAAAATCGCGAATAAAAATCTATTTCCGTCACTATCGGTAAATACCGAACTTACTATAGCTACCGTTATACCGTTAATTAATGGAATAATGATGGCGAATAAAAACGCAAACCATCCCTTTTTAAGGAAATCGGCCAATTTTTTACCGCTAGTTATCCCCATATCCAATAGAAAAACAGCTAAAAATCCCTTAAATATATCTGTGGTAAACGGTTCTATTCCTCTAGCTTGTTGGTCACTGGCCAAAAATCCAATAACGAGGCTACCCATAATTAGCAATACACTTCCATTGGTCAACGAATGCCTAACGACGCCGGATAAAGGTATTTTGTCCTTTTTGTTTTTTTGAAAATAAGACATCAACAGCACACCAATAATTATAGAAGGTGCCTCCATGAGTGCCATTACCGCTACCATGTGACCACCAAAAGGTATTTGTTCCAATTCTAAGAACGAAACCGATGTAACAAAGGTAACCGCACTTACAGAGCCATAGGCGGCGGCAATTGCTCCTGCATTGGCCACGCTAAATTTTCTTCTAAGTATAAAATAAGTGTAGACAGGAATAAATAGCGCAAGAAAAACACCAAATAACAAGGACCAGAGAATCTCCATGTCTAAATTACTATGGGATAGTTCTAGTCCACCTTTGAACCCTATGGAAAACATGAGGTACAAGGATATAAATTTAGAGGAATTGGGAGGTATTTCTAAATCGCTTTTAAGTTGTACGGCTATCACACCAAGGAAGAAGAACAGAAGTGCTGGGTTGGTAAGGTTGTCCAGTAATAAATGTAAATCCATTGAATGTTTCGTTAACGGGTATGTTGTTAAGGCATAAGTATGGTATATACTTTAGCTTATTTTTATAATAAACAGTATTGTGAATTTGTAAACTGACTAATCTAGCTAAGGCATCATAAGATATTATGATGTTAACCCTCTATTTGTTGAAGTATTAAAACAAAAAATTCATATTTAGTCATCAAAATATTTCATTTAATTAAGATGCTCAGTTATTTATCAAATGAAGCGTACTTTAAGAATCTCCAAGTGCCTTTACGCAAAGTATACATCCAATAATTCCTGAGGATACTAAAAGCTTGTCCATAAACAGATTGTCGTAGGTGTAAGAAGTAAACAGGCTTCCTGCGATAATAAGAAAAGCAAAGCCTAAGTAAAGCTGTGTTTTTTTAAGATACATTTTAAAACTATTTGATGGTTAATTTTATTTTACACTTATTTAGGTTTCGGTGCTTATTTTTTATTGACTGATATTTTCAATATTCCGTCTATGTTTAGTGTGAGTCCTTCGGCTCTGGCTTGTGCAAAAAATTCTTTGGCGATGGATTTTTCTTTTTCAAGTTCTGTGATTCGTTCATCTGGATATTTTGTGTTCGCTCCAGAAAAACCTTCACATAGAGTTAGCCTTTGTAATTTGTGAAAGTTGATTTTTTCATTAAGTAATGTTAAAACCACATCAGATGCTTCTGATACGGTAAAATTACCATCCACCAGTTGTATTTGCTGCTTTGTCTTTACTTGTTTGTTAATCATTGTTTCCTGCATATCTTAAAGTTTTTTAAAAAAATGATTTTTAAAATCCAGACAAAGTTGGGAAATAAAAATTATAAATTTTTATCTATATTAATTATATTATACATTAATATAATTAATGTATTATCATAAATATCAATATACATTAAGCCTACGAGCTTTTAATAATGATATAACTCAATTCTAAATTTAGAGTACAAATAAGTGTATTTAGATTTGTGAATAATAGTTTATATTTATTCATTATAATATTAATTTTATTTATGAATTATACATTGCATCAGCTTCAGGTATTCTTAAAGATTACACAAAAGCAAAGTATCACAAAAGCGGCAGAAGAAATGTTTTTAACACAACCTGCAGTTTCAATCCAATTAAAGAATTTTCAAGACCAATTCTCTATTCCGTTAACTGAAGTCGTTGGCAGAAAATTATATGTAACCGATTTTGGAAAGGAGATTGCAGGGGCAGCTGAGCGAATCATAGATCAAGTATATGCCATCAATTATAAATCTTTAGCATATGAAGGTAACTTGTCCGGTAGGTTAAAAATTTCCATTGTTTCTACTGGAAAATATGTAATGCCTTATTTTTTGAGTGGGTTTATCAATACTAATAGTGGGGTGGAACTTGCTATGGATGTAACCAATAAGTCCAAAGTGGTAAAAGCCTTGGAGGGGAACGAAGTAGATTTTGCCCTGGTTTCGGTGTTGCCACAGCATTTGAAAATAAGTAGCGTAGCGCTTATGGAGAATAAGCTGTATTTAGTAGGAAGCACCAAGCCTAAGATGAAGAACAAGTCGGATAAAAGTGTATTTGAAAACTTACCTCTAATCTACAGGGAACAAGGTTCGGCTACTAGAACGGCTATGGAAGAGTTTATTAAAAAGAACAAGTTGCCGGCCTCCAAGAAAATAGAGCTTACCTCAAACGAAGCCGTTAAGCAAGCGGTAATGGCTGGTTTAGGTTATTCCATAATGCCTCAGATAGGTATTAAGAATGAACTGTTGAATAAAGACTTACAGATTATAGAGGTTGCTGGCTTGCCTATGAGTACCACTTGGAATCTTATTTGGCTAAGTTCTAAAAAACTATCTCCAGCGGCTACGGCATTTTTAGAGTATCTTAGATTAGAAAAGGAGCATATTATCCAAGAACGCTTTAATTGGTTCAAAGATATGTAATAGGAACCTTTATACTTTCGCTGTATTTTCTCTTAGCAGTGTTGCCAACTCTTCATCCATGTAAACGATAGGTATCGAATATAGCATAGGCATGTTTGTACTAAAGTGTTTCTTTAACACTTCATTTATGGCGTTAAAAAGAAGGCCTTTAGTTTTGCCTATGATTAGGGTCCTATTTTCGCGGATTAGTTGCCCCTCCGCAGATTTCTTGCTATACATAATCTTTTCAGATACCGCAGCTTGCAGCATCAATTTTTTGTCCATCAACAAATCGATTATTTTCAGGGCCTGTTGCTTATCGTAAGCCATAATATGGGCTAGTATCATTTTGATTGTTGTGTTTGAAATATGATAATTTCTTAGCGTAATAGAAGTACTAACTAAGGAACATTAAAATACTATCCGCTATTTTACGGCTAAGGAATTTTCTTTTTCTACCCGCCTTAATTCTCCACTGTTTAGTGCTTTATTTAGATGGCATTGTATTTTCGGAAAGAACCGAAAAAAGTTTTTGCCATTCTTTTTTTTCAGAATTGCTAATGTAGACCCATCTTTTACATTGATAATTTGATGCACTACAACCTTTTGCCCAGTAAGCTTGTTAAAATTTGCAATTCCACCTCTTTTAATAATGATATTTTTTTTAGGGAAATCAATATGCTGGTAGCTGTTTCCAGAAGATGGTTTTCCTAAAAAGAGTATAGCTCCGGTAGTCAAATCGGATTGTTCTTGTGCTTGTATATATCCCAAGGCCACTAAAAAAGTGCAGTAAAATAGTATTTTTTTCATGATTAGAGGTGTATTAAATTAATTGGCAGAAGTATTTTGAGTACTATTTTTTTTTGTATGATTCACGGGTGTTAGCTTTGCCTTCATCGTAGGATAAAGATTAAAAAAGTTATTTCCGTCCTCTCTTCTAAGGACCACATGTTGAGTTCCATCCATTGCAATATCCAAACTATCTACAATGAGTTTACTGCCGTAGACGTTTAGGTAATTGCCCATTCCGTCTAAGTTGTTTAGTCCACCCATGATTACGGTAGAACCATTGACCGGAAATACAATTTCGTTAGTGTTTATTTGTGGTGTATGGATGGTGGTTTGATTTTGTTCAAAGGATATATGGTAAAGTTCCTGAGCCGCACACACAATCGGAAATAAAACGATTAGTAAAAACAAGTATAGATGTTTCATACGCTTTCCATTTTAAAATTTACTACATTAAATATAAGAGTATTGATTCATACTGGATATATTTCCATCGTTAAATATTAGTTAAACTATTACTTTATAGTAGTAACACTATTATATTTGTAAAAAATAAAAGCAATGTACTAATGGAACATTTACTACAAACCGTTAAGATTAGGATCAATGAGAAAATTTACATAAAGGATCCTGAGTCTTCGGATTTGGGAAGGAGAATAGTAGAGAATAGTATCCTAATGATTAATGAGATGGGCTTCGAAAGTTTTACTTTTAAGAAGTTGGGTATTAAGATAGGTTCAAATGAAAGCTCCATATATAGATATTTTGAAAATAAGCACAAACTTCTTCTTTATCTAACTTCTTGGTATTGGGGATGGCTGGAGTATCAATTGGTATTTGCCACTAACGGTATTGCAGACCCCAAGGATAAGTTGGCTAGGGCTGTGGAAATAGTAACAAAAACTACCCAAGAGGATAACTCTTTTTCGCATATTAACGAAGTACTTTTAAATAGAATAGTTATAAATGAGTATTCTAAATCTTACTTAACAAAAGAGGTAGATACAGAAAATAAGGAGGGCTATTTTGTTATTTATAAAAGGTTGGTAAATCGATTAAAGGATATGATTAAAAATTTAGACCCTACTTATGAATACCCTTCCAGTTTGGCTAGTACCGTTCTTGAAGGTTCTTTACATCAACATTTCTTGAAAAATCATTTTAGTTCCTTAACAGATTGTCGTGGCAATGACGATTTAGGACAGTATTTTTCAAATTTGGTTTTCTCCGCACTTAAATCTTAAAGAAAATGTCAAAAAATATATTGACCGCCTGGCAGCGGCTTATTGGAATGTTGCGATTGGATAAGCGAGATGTTTTTCAAGTTTTTTATTATGCCATTTTTGCAGGTCTAGTAAACCTTTCCTTACCATTAGGTATTCAAGCTATAATTAATCTCATACAAGGAGCACAAGTTAGTACCTCTTGGATAGTGTTGGTTGTATTGGTAACTCTTGGAGTCGCTTTTGTTGGCGTGTTACAACTAATGCAAATGCGTATTATTGAGAACGTACAGCAAAAAATTTACACTAGGGCTTCTTTTGAATTTGCGTATCGTTTTCCTAAAATAAAGATGAGCGAGTTGTATAATGAATATCCTCCGGAGTTAGCTAATCGTTTTTTTGATGTACTCAACATTCAAAAAGGTCTTTCCAAGTTGCTATTGGATTTTCCTGCAGCATTGTTACAAATCATATTTGGTCTTTTACTACTTTCTTTCTACCATCCATTTTTTATTATTTATGGTATCCTATTATTAGCGTTGATTTATGTTGTTTTCAAATTTACTATCGAAAAAGGTTTGGAAACTAGTTTGGGAGAGTCAAAGAAAAAATATATGATGGCGCATTGGTTACAAGAGATAGCCAGAACTATTATAAGTTTCAAGTTGTCGGGTAGAACATCGCACGCCTTGGATAAAACAGACGGTTTGGTGGATAAATATTTAGTTGCAAGGGAAAGTCACTTTAAAGTGCTAGTGCTTCAATTTATTCAAATGATTGGTTTTAAAATATTGGTAACAGCTGGTCTGCTCTTAATTGGAGGCTTATTGGTACTAAACCAAGAAATGAATATTGGTCAATTTGTAGCTGCAGAAATTATTATTCTTTTAGTCATTGCATCAGTTGAAAAATTAATAATGGGCTTAGAATCTTTTTATGATGTATTAACATCTTTGGAAAAATTAGGCCAAGTAGTAGATAAGGAACTAGAACACCAAGGTGGGGAGAAATCATTTAAAGAAACTGAGAATTTCACCGTAGAACTTAACAATGTATCCTATGGTGTTCCGGATCGTAAAAGGAAAATTATTGATGATATAACACTTACCATAACACCAAATTGTACTGTTTTATTACAAGGCGTAAATGGTTCAGGAAAAGCAACTTTATTGCGATTGATTGCTGGCATTGTAGAACCGAGCGAAGGTGAGATTTATGTAAACGATGTATCACTTAAAGGATTACATCTAAACTATTACAGATCACATTTAGGACAATCTTTAAGTGAAGAATCACCATTTGAAGGAACTTTATTAGAAAACATCACATTTGGAGATACATCAATCCCAAAGGAAGATATTTATTGGGCTTTAGAACATACTGGATTGTCTAAGTTTCTAAAACAACAGCCTTTAGGCTTGAATACAATCATATATCCGGAAGGAAAACAAATATCTTTTACAATAGCTAAAAAAATTGTTTTAGCTAGAAGTATTGTTAGAAAACCAAAACTACTCATTCTCAAAGATCCTTTAAATCAATTTGATGAAACGGAAGCGGATAAAATAATGGAGTTTTTAACACTTCCTGATAATCCTTGGGCCCTTTTAGTAGTTAGTCAGAATCCAAGATGGGCTCAATTATGTGGTAGAGTAATTACTTTGGAAAATGGTAAATTAATTAGCGAAATATAGAATCATGTTGAATATTGCTAAGAACAGTTTAAATAAAACGGTAAAACTAACTGGGTATAAATCCACAGATAGAGTTTTTCATAAAAGACATTATAAGCACTTTAACCAATTTCTTAAAGTGTTCGCTGTAGTAATGGTAATCATTTTATTTTTACCATGGACGCAGAACGTAGCCGGTACAGGTTTCCTAACGACGTTAACTCCTGACCAACGACCGCAGACCATACAGTCGCCAATTCCTGGACGAATAGAGAAGTGGTATGTTCGCGAGGGCGATTATGTGGAAAAAGGAGATACCATTTTGTTCATTTCCGAAATCAAGAACGAATATTTTGATCCTATGCTCGTAGAACGTACAAGTGATCAGATACGCGCAAAGTCTGCCTCCGTCGTTTCCTATGAAGGTAAGGTGGGTGCTCTGAATAACCAAATAGTTGCTTTAGGAACGGAAAGACAATTAAAGCTAGAGCAAGCACGTAACAAGTTATTACAGGCCAAATTGAAGGTACAAAGCGATAGTATTGATTTGGAAGCTGCGAAAACGAACATAAGGATTGCAGAACGCCAGTTTGAGCGAACCGTTCAACTGGAGAGTGAAGGATTAAAAGCAGTAACGGACGTGGAAGAAAAGCGCTTGAAGTTACAAGAAACGCAGGCGAAGTTGATTTCCCAAGAAAATAAGTTGTTGGCCGCTAAGAACGAGGTTATTAATGCTGCTGTAGAAATAAATAGTGTTCAGGCGTCCTATACGGACAAGATTTCTAAGGCACAGAGCGATATGTTTACGGCACAGTCTAGCCAGTTCGATTCTGAGGCACAAGTGACCAAGCTGCAGAACGAGAAGACCAATTACGTAATGCGTAATGAGATGTATTACATCCGAGCCCCTCAAAACGGTTTTATCAATAGGGCTATTCAGGGCGGTATAGGGGAAACGTTCAAAGAAGGGGATCAGCTGGTCGGGATAATGCCTTCGGATTATGATTTGGCTGTTGAGACTTTTGTATCACCTATAGATTTGCCCTTAATGCATTTAGGCGAAAAGGTAAGAATAGAGTTTGACGGTTGGCCAGCGATTATTTTTAGTGGTTGGCCTAACGTATCCTATGGTACCTATGGTGGTAAAGTAGTGGCTATAGAGACTTTTATTAGTGATAATGGTAAATATAGGATTCTGTTGGCACCAGATGAGGAAGATCATGAATGGCCAAAGGATATTAGGGTAGGGTCCGGCGCCAATACCATTGCCTTATTGGAAGATGTGCCTATTTGGTTTGAGCTTTGGCGACAACTTAACGGATTCCCGCCCAATTATTACCAACCAGAAGGTGCTCAGGCTAAACCGGTAAAGAAATAGCGATGCGAAATAGGTATACTGTTTTACTTTTATTACTTGCTTTTGTCGGTCAGGCCCAAGTTCAGGATTCAATTGTGCTCCAATTCAGTGAATATTTGGGTTATGTTAAAAAGTACCATCCTATAGCCAAACAGGCAGAATTGGCTATTAGTATGGGACAGGCCAATCTTATGAAGTCCCGTGGTGGGTTTGACCCCAAGATAGAGGTAGATTATGCACGAAAGGAGTTTAAGGGGACAGAGTATTATGACGAACTCAACGCCACCTTTAAGATTCCTACTTGGTACGGAATAGATTTAAAGGGAAATTTTGAGCAGAACGACGGTGCATTTCTAAACCCTACTGAGACCGTACCAACAGATGGTCTTTATAGCGCCGGAGTATCGGTTTCCCTAGGAAGAGGGTCTTGGATTAATGAGCGGATGGCGACCTTAAAACGGGCAAAGTTTTTTAGGGAACAGACTAATGCAGATCGGGATCTATTGGTTAACCAAATTTTGTTCGATGCCTCGCTCACCTATTTCGATTGGTTGCAGGCTTACCGCGATAGTAAGGTATTCGCTAACTTTTTAAATAACGCCCAAATTAGGTTTGTAGGGATAAAAACAAGTGCCCTTGCGGGAGAAATAGCAGCAATAGATACGGTAGAGGCCAAGATTGCGGTTCAAAGCAGGGCCTTGGAACTGGAACAGGCAAACGTGAGGTTTAGAAATAAATCCTTGGAACTGTCCAATTTTCTTTGGTTGAATGATGACCTCCCTCTGGAACTTCAACCGAATGTCATCCCTGAAGAGGATATTGCCTCGGATATAGATACCACCTTAGAAATTTTAGGTAAACCTTTAGATAGTTTTACAGTTGAAAATCATCCTAAATTAAGGTCTTTAGGTTTTAAGATTGATGGTCTTATTGTAGATAAGCGTTTAAAGACGAATAAGTTATTGCCCACGATAGATGTAGATTATAATTTTCTAACTGAGTCACCGCAGCTAATAAATTCATTTGTTACAGAGGAGTATAAGGGAGGGCTTACCTTTCAGTTACCTTTGTTTTTGAGAAAGGAAAGAGGGGATTTAAGGTTGGCAAAAATTAAATTACAAGATGCGCAATTTGAGTTTGATAACGCCCAAATAGAAATCAGAAATAAGGTTTTTGCCATTTATAATGAATTAGATTCCTTTGAGAATCAAAATGTTTTGATTGATGATATCGTCATTAATTATCGCACGTTACTTGCCGCGGAGGAAAGAAAATTCAGTTTTGGGGAGAGTTCTTTGTTTTTAATTAATTCCAGGGAAAGTAAATTGATCGATGCAGTCCTAAAGCAAAATTTAGTACAGAATAAGTATTATGCTGCCAAGGCAAAACTATTTAATAGTTTGGCCGTAAATCCGGAAAACCTTTAAAAAAGAGCTTTAATATGCCAAATCAGAAAACCGACCAGCTTGCACTTACAGACTACAAGCAGTGGTTAAAAGATGGCTTTTTTATAGTGTTAGGAATTGTTTCCGCAGCTTTTGGTTTGGAGAGTTTTCTATTGCCTAATAAGTTTATTGATGGAGGGGCCACTGGCATCTCCCTTCTGATCGCGGAGGTGGCAGACGTGCCGCTCTACATTCTTATCATGTTGGTAAATATTCCGTTTGTAATTCTCGGCTATAAGGTTATCGGGAAACTGTTCGCATTAAAGACCGCATTAGCTATACTAGGTCTTGCCTTGGTGCTTTTTATCGTAGATTTTCCAGAAGTTACTCAGGACAAGTTATTGGTAGCTGTGTTCGGGGGTTTTTTTCTGGGTGCAGGTATTGGACTATCCGTAAGGGGAGGAAGTGTATTGGATGGTACCGAGGTACTGGCAATTTATCTAAGTAGAAAGCTTGGGACAACGATTGGGGATATTATAATTCTTATAAATGTTTTGGTGTTTCTAGCAGCTGCATATTTACTGTCCATAGAAACTGCATTATATTCGATGCTTACGTATTTGGCCGCATCCAAGACCTTAGATTTTGTAATTGAGGGAATTGAGGAGTACACCGGGGTAACCATAATTTCTGATAAAAACGAAGAGATCAGAACCATGATCATAGATAAGTTAGGTAGGGGACTTACCATTTATAAAGCCAAAGGCGGTTATGGTAGGACCGGTGAACGTAAGGAATACGATGTTATCTTTACCGTAATTACCCGCTTGGAGATTCGGAGATTGAATATTGAGATTACTAAAATAGATTCCAAGGCCTTCGTGGTAATGAGTAAGATCAATGATACTCGAGGAGGGATGATAAAAAAGCGCGCCATATAGAATCCATCGATACCTTTTTCTTCCAAAAATAAACCCTTTATAACGAAACTCCAAGTGTGAAAACCAAACTTGGAGTTCGCAGTTTTGACTTTAAAATAGTAGTATTACTTTCAACAAATAATATGTTAACTATTGTTTAACGATAATTTACTATTAACTTGTTTTTCTGTGGTTTATTTTTGTTCCAGAAATATAATCGTTTAAATCGTCGATTTGCAATAGAACTATGAAAAGGCAAAATATGAAAAAGAGAAGACCAATATTGTTTCCTGAGTTTATGGGTAATGAAAACATTTCAGATAAAGTTGATTTGAGATGGCAGGATATAAGACCAAATCAAAAGTTGAAAATTGGGAGACCATCTAATCGATATTATCAATATATCTATCCCTCTCTTAGCTTTAAGGAGCATAGTTTGGATAATTTAAAAGAGTTATTGGATATTGAGGGAACAGAGGTTTATGTTCGTAGTATTTTGAAAATGAAAAATGGTGAATCCTATGCCGTATTACTTAGGGCCGGAGATGTATGTTTTACAGGTGCTAAGGCTCATATTTACGCTGAAATAAAAAAGTCTTGCGAATCCCTTGAGTTAATTGAACGCTGAAGATAGATAAATGGTTTGATGAAAAATTAAAACTAAGACCAATAGTGGGTTAAATTATATTGGAATACGGTCTCAACGTAGTTTAAACTATAATTGTTCAAGCGCTTTCTTGTAAGGTTTTAGAAATAAGCTAGACATAGGTATCTAAAATGCAAACTAGGATAATTTTAATTTTTAAGATGTATATCTTTCAATATCTAAACCCCGGTGTCAATTTATGATACAATCTACAGAAGTCCTCGCTCAGGAAGCGCTAGGTAAAGCAGTTTCTTATCAGGAATACCGCGAGCTAGTTAGTCAGTTGTCCCAGGAAGGTAAATCAACAGGTTCGTTACCAACAGATCTCGCTTTGGCGAATTATACAATGTTGAATGATAGGCGGATGAACCGTTGGGATAAAGTATTCAACATAGATGAGGAAACAGCTCATACTATTAGTCAAATCGATACAAATCGTACATGGTTGGTCTTAACTGAAAGTTGGTGTGGGGACGCATCTCCTGCTATACCTGTTATGGATAAAGTAGCACGTCTTAACCCTGGTATTGCTTTGCAAATAGTGATGAGAGACGATAATCTTTCGCTTATGAATAGATTTTTAACTAATGGTGGTAAGTCTATTCCTAAGCTTATTGTAATAGAGAATTCCAACCAAAAGATTCTTGGAAGCTGGGGTCCTCGTTCCAAAAATGCTATAAAATTGGTGGAAGACCATAAGGCTCTACACGGAACGATTTTGCCGGAGTTTAAAGAAGAATTGCAAATGTGGTACAATAAGGATAAAGGGGCTAGTATTCTAAAAGAAATGCTGCAATTACTTACTTTGGAATAAATAAGTGATTGTACCTTTTTGGTCCTGCTTGGATGACTTACTAAATTTCGCTTTTAATGCATAGGCAATAGCGTTATCTACCAAGCATCCGTTAGAGGTTCCAGAACTTTTTTCGTTAAAACTGGCATCGGTAACATACCCATTGGCATTTACCTCTATGTTTACAACCACTTTTCCTCCCTCAATACAGGTATAAATAGGTGGTGGAAGTTTATAGCTGTTACGATCTACTAGTGAGTAAGATATAGTGGTTCTTTTTTCTGCTAGGTAATTTGTAAATTCCTTTTTCTGTGCATCTTTTTCGCCTAAGAGTTGTTTTTGTTCTTCTCTTTTTTTTGCAAGTTCTTTAACTCTGGCGGCGTATTCTGAATCGGCAATTAAATTATCCGATGGCTCACCTTCTTGTGAAGTAGCTTGCTCCTCTAATATTTCCTCTAAGGTTTTTAGCGGTTCAGGCTCCCCATAGCTTGGTTTAGCTGTTTCGTTGAATGCGATATGACTTTGTATAGCTTCGGATTGCACTTGTTCTTCAGGATGTTCTTCTTCAAGTAGTTCTTCCAGTATTTCCTTGTCTAGTATCATTTCTACAATATAGTCCTCGTCTACCTCGCTTTTACTGCCTAATTGTACTGAATAAAGCACCAATACCACTATTGCCATCGAGAACATGGTAATTAATAGGGATAACTGTTGCCTAGTTGGATTCATGGATATATAACTGATTTATTTAAAAAATAGTACAAAAATTAAGCCTCAAGTATCTAATTTCTTTAGCATTAATTCTTCGAAGACCATGGGGTCTAGGGCATTATTTACGTTGTAAAGCCCTATTTTGGTTCTCCTAAGTGAAGTTAAATGAGCGCCTGAACCCAATGATTTTCCAAAATCATGTGCAAGGGAACGAATATAGGTTCCCTTGCCACAAACGATACGAAAACTAATTTGGGGAAATTCTATGCTGGTAATTTCAAATGCTGTTATAGTTACTTTTCTGGTCGGTATTTCCACGTCCTTTCCTTCACGAGCATACTCATATAATCTTTTACCGTCTTTTTTAAGAGCGGAAAATACTGGTGGAGCTTGGTCTATTTCACCAATAAAACGAGTTGTCGCTTTATGCACTTGTTCTTCGTTAATATGGTTAAAAGCAAAGGTTTGGTTGATTTCAGTTTCTAGATCGTAAGAAGGAGTAGTAGCGCCAAGAGTTATCGTACCTGTGTATTCTTTTTCCTGTCCCTGGAACTCGTGTATTCTTTTTGTGAATTTACCTACACAAATGAGCAATAATCCGGTAGCTAAGGGGTCTAGTGTACCGGCATGACCTATTTTAATTTTTTTCAAACTAAAACGTTTCCTAAGAACCCATTTCAGTTTATTTACAGCTTGAAAAGAGGACCATTCTAAAGGCTTGTCTATTAATAATAACTGACCGTTCAAGTAATCTTCCTTGGTCAATTCTTTCATAGGTAACGGATTATAATTTGAAATGACTAAGGATTGATGAACCCGTAAATAATGGCAATAAGGCCTACAACTAGACAATAAATAGCGAAATAACTCAATTTACTTTTACGTACTAGTTTAATCATCCAAGTACAGGCTGCAAGTCCGGCAACAAATGCAGCTATGAATCCTGCACCCATGGCTAAGTTATTCTCACCGGTAAACGTAAGGTCACCGCTAAGTAAGTCCTTGGCGATTTTGCCAAAGATCAATGGGACTACCATCAAAAAAGAGAAGCGTGCGGCTTTAGATTTATCAACACCAAGGAGAACTGAGGTGGATATAGTAGCGCCACTTCGAGAAATTCCAGGTAACATCGCTATAGCTTGGGATATTCCAACGATAAAAGCATTTTTAAAACTTACTTTTTTGTTCGTATCCTTTGCCTTGTCGGCAAAATACAAAAGCACTGCGGTAATTAATAACATAAAGCCTACAAACCGAACGTTACCGCCAAAAAAAGCTTCCAGCTGTTCTTCAAAAAATAATCCCACAAAAACTGCGGGTAACATGGAAATAATGATCTTAAGGGAAAATTTACTTTCCTCGTTCCATTTAAACTGCAAAAGGCCACTAATAATTTCCCAAACATCTTTTCTAAATACAACAATAGTGCTTAAAGCAGTTGCAAAATGTAGTATAACAGTAAATAAGAGGCTTTCTTCTGGCACGGAGTCATCTCCAAGTATAGCTTTTCCTAGCTCTAAATGTCCGCTAGATGAAACAGGTAAAAATTCTGTTAATCCTTGAATTATGCCTAGGATGATGGCATCTAAAATTTCCAATTAACTTTTGGTTTTATGTGGATTTAACAAAATAGCGTAAACCTCTATGCCAAGACCTATGAGCACTAAGGTTGGAGCAAGGCGAATTCTTCTAAAATTGAAAATTTCAGGATTAAATACATCAGGATTGTCTGTGCCTCCGCCACTCATTAAAATAAAACCTAAGGTGATAAAAGCTAACCCTATAAACATAAAAAGGTAGTTTTTCCTTTGGAAAATAAATTCTTGTTTTACGGAAGACTCCATATTTTTCTTCTTGCTCATAATACAAAGTTAGCAAAGTTGGTCGTAAGTATATCAGTGTCACCCTTAAAAACCTTTTCATTCAGGTTAGGATCTGATAAAAGTTGCTAGTAATATAGTTCGTCTGTTCTTAGATTTAAAAAGCGCTGTGTAGCAAAGTATGTGCTAGCCAGAGAAATAAGAATACCCAAAACAAAAACCCCTAGTAGCAGGAGTACTATGATATATGGCTCGTCCAAAAGGCCTAAGTCTTGAAAATTCGTACTTACGTAATACAAAACCCCACCAATAGCGATTAAAGCCAATAGCGCCCCTAACATACCTAGTTTGACGTTCTGCCAAATAAATGGTCTTCTGATAAAGGTTTTTGTTGCCCCAACCATTTGCATGGTTTTAATAACAAAGCGTTTGGAATAGATTGATAATCGGATAGAACTATTGATTAACAATACGGCTATGAGGGTAAAAATGGCACTAGCAGTTAAGATCCAAAAACTGATTTTATTTACGCTTTTTGCTACCATATCTACCAATACCTTGTCGTAACTCACTTCATCTATATAGCTTTTATCAGAAAGGGTTTCCGCAATTTCTGTTACTTTTTCTGCTGTTACGAAATCAGCCTTTAGATTTACATCGATAGAATTTTTTAGCGGATTATAGCCAAGATAATCTACAAAATCTTCACCAATGTCTTCACTATGTTGCTTGGCTGCCTCTTCCTTTGAAACGTAAACGGCAGATTTGGTATAGTCGGACATAGCCAAGGTTTTTTGTAATTGCGCTACCTCTATCTCTTTGGCGTTCTCTTTTAAAAATATAGAAATGGTAATCTGCTCTTTGGAGCGGTCAGCCATTTTTTTTGTGTTTAGTACCAGCAGTCCTAATATTCCCAATAAAAAGAGTACCAAGGCTATACTCAACACTACGGAAAAGTAGGAAGAAATTAATTTTCGCTTTTGGTAATTTTCAAAAGAAGTACTCATATATAATCAGATATCGTTGTAAAAGTAGCAAAGTAATGTGGAATGTGCCCTAACAATTTATTATACAAGCTTCAGTTTTTTTACGATGTTAAACAGATTACTCCATGTAGGCAAAATATTTCGTTTCTTGGGGTGATTTCGCCAAGCTTGAAACCACTATATTAGGGTTAATGAAAATGCTGATTATCGCTTTAAAGCAAAATAGCCGTTTCTTGTAGTTTGTTCTACTTTTAATGTATACCAATACGTGTTACTAGGCATGGGGTTTCCATTTAGATTGCCATCCCAAGAGGCCTTATTTCCGTTTGTATTTTTTAGAAGTTGCCCAAATCTGTTAAAAATGGAGAGTTCATAGGAAGAGAAAAGTTCCACTCCTTCGATTATAAAAAAATCGTTGTTGCCATCGGCATTTGGAGTAAAGAATTTCGGAATAACGAGATGTATATATTTTGCGCTAACAACGCCACAGTTATCGCCATACCTAATGTTTACAGTATATAGACCTCCTGGAATATTTTCAAAAATCGGACTTGTTTGAAATGGTTCGTTGTTCAATGAGAAATCGAAATCGCCATCATTTTCTAAGAGGATTCGAATGTTAGCGCCATCTGAACGGATATCTGTAATTACAGGAAGCGTTACGGGGCTAAGCATTATGGTTTTAGTAGTGGTACAACCCGAGAGATTTGTAATAACTACAGTATATGTTCCCTGCGAAGAAACGGAAATTTCTTTTGTAGTTTCTCCCGTGTTCCAAAGGTAGCTAACATTGTCCAAGTCTGCCGAAAGCACGGTCGTGTTCCCTTCACAGAAGACCCTAGTTTCATCTTGGACTTGCACGCCTAGGTTTACCGTAAATAGTACTGCTGTCCGGTTTGGAGAAGTGCAATTAATAGGGCCGGATACACTTTCGGCGTAGTAAGTGCCTGCCGTGGTGGGTGTGTAGCTTGTGCTATTTTCCAACAAAAGGGTTCCCCCATTTTCAGCGTCGTACCAATTTACTGTAACGGTATTGGGTACATTAACGGTTAGCACCCCTATTTCATTGTCACATATAGACACATCCCCATTACTAATTGGCGCTTGTGGTGTGGGGACTATCAAAATTTCAAAAATATCCGAGATTACGTTACACAAGTCATTTGACAAGTTTACAGCATCCTCAGCCACTTTAGCTCTAAAATAGGTTGTAATGTTTACTGTTGGAGTTAGCAACGTATCGGCAGTGGCTCCCACTATATCTGACCATGTAATTTGATCCGTGCTTTCTTGCCATTGATACACATGACTCGTAAAAATAGAAAAGTCAGGAGTGGCTTGTAGTGTTGTACTCGTTCCACCTTGTCCATCACATACAACAATTGCCGCTTCATTTTGGTTATCTAGCAACGTGATGTTATCCCCACAGGAATTAAAAGCGATGTCATCTATAGCCAAATCGTTTCCGCAACCACCGTTACTGTTGTTTCTTATTTTTAAAATGACCGAGGTTTGGGTAGGGAGGGTTTTAAAGACTAAGGCATATTGCTCCCATTCAGGGGAATTTATATTGGGAATATTACCTGTGTCGCCTTGAGCCAGCAAATTCGTGTCGCTTTCGTCCCATATCTGAAATCTGACGTTTATGGGAATACCATTTCCGTCGCATGCACTTTGTGGTTGCAGATTTACCAACCAAGAGGAAAATTCATACGTGGTATTTTCGCAAAGTCCGTTAACGGTGCGGCGATAAAATTCCCCCGCTGTAAAACTTGCATTTACGATTAGGCATTTGCCATTAGTGTCATTGGGTGTGCGATCACCAACATTAGGCCAGCTAAAATAATTTGTAGAGCTAGAGATCGTATACTCGCCATCATTTGGAGTGCCCATAACAAAATCATAAGTAGTGGTGCCTGCCGGTAGTTCAGGACCATCTATAAGCCCTGTTCCAAAATCTTCAGTAAAAATAGCCTCCCCGGAATTACCGCCGCAAAAACCCAGTTGTGC
>CAYGUY010000052.1:4817-25492 GCA_964353165.1 uncultured Maribacter sp. | reverse complement strand
TCAATGACGATGAAAAATGGAGACAGATCCTCCGCGGACTGAACAGGGATTTCTACCACCAAACGGTTACCACGGCACAAATAGAGAACTACATTGCCGAAAAAACAGGACTACAACTCCAAACCGTGTTTGACCAATACCTAAGAACCACCATGATTCCCACGTTTGAATACAAGATTGAAGATAGTAATTTAAAATATCGATATACAGACGTAGTGCGGGGGTTTACTATGCCTATTCGGGTGTTTTTGGATGATAAGGAAGTATGGTTGGATCCTACGGCAGAATGGCAAACAAATAGGGATATTACGGGAAATACGAGCTTTAAGATGGATACTAATTTTTATGTACATAGTAAGCACTAAGATTTTAGCTAGTGCTTTTGAAACCATTAATAATAACGTAAATCAGTACTACTGAAAATGGAAAAAACGTACAATGGTACGTTTAGCCAATTGTTGGCTGCAAGCTAAAAATAATAATAGATGAAAAATTATAAACTGATACTTTTAGTAATAATTGTCGGTATTTCATGTAGACAAAATGTACAGCAGAGGGAAAATTTTAATTCGGGCGAAATGATGATTAGAATTGCGGAAATTGGAATTAAACCAGAATATCTAGATGAATATCTATCAATACTTAAGGAAGAATCCAAGGCTTCGGTGGAATTGGAATCTGGTGTGATTTCTATTTATCCTATGTATCAAAAGGAAAATCCGACAGCGATTAAAATATTAGAAATTTATGCAGATAAAGAAGCATACGAATCACACTTGGAAACACCACACTTTAAACATTACAAAAAAACTACTTTAAAAATGGTTAATTCTCTAAAATTAATTGATATGAATGCAATTGACGGAGAGAGTATGTCAATGATTTTTGAGAAAATCAAGTGATTTCGAGAAAAGTAAGCAGCTAACAATAACTATAGCGAATAGGGCAAAAGGTTCTAAATTTAAAGGCTTAGGTTTGTTTGCCAGGTCCGCCAAATCTTTTGGATTTGGCTTTCAAAATAAAAATGATCAAAACAAAACAAAAAGCTTTGGCTTTGAGCGCAGACTTAAACAAAAAGTTTCCGTGCCTGCCCTAATTGCCATAGCCGCAACGTTATCTGATATTTCGTTTTTCAAAACACCGTATACAAAGTAGTTACAATCACACTTTTAGCGTCCTCCAAGGAAACAGCTACCAACTGCTTCTCATCTTTTACCTTAAAATGAAACGGTGCTCTCGTCAGCTGCACCCCGCTTTGCTTCTTCAATCGCGTGCCTTGTCCAGAAATTATATCCAAATTGGGCTCAAAATCTCCTGTTGGAATATGCTCGGTTAAGATTATATATTTAAAATCGGTTAATTTAGTAAGGATACTTTGTATTTCGGCATTGGAGAGGTGCTGTAATACTTGCCGTAACAAAACACAATCGCCTTTTGGCAAGTCATCAACAGCAATATCCAGACAATGAAACTCCAATTGTTTGGCTTTATATGTCGATTGATTATGCGAAATTAAGTCTCGAACAATATCTACCGCAACATACCGCTTTGTAAACGGTACCAAGTGCTTTCCAATATTAAAATCTCCACAGCCTAAATCACATACTACGGGAGGTAATTCTAAAGAACTAAAAAATGTTTTTACCGTAGCAATATAGGGATCTATAATTTCTTGCAGATGCGAACCTTCCCCTGAATAAAACAAAGACGTACCACTACCCCACAGGTTCATAGCATACACCTGCTCCATGACCGCCTTTGTTGGCCAAGGTGTTTTTAGACGTTTTATTATGCGTTCCGTGTTTTCCCCCAATTTACTATTGTATTATAGGATTTCCTAAAAGCGTGCCCATACTAAAAAGTGCGACGGATACATTAAAAAAAAGACTGCTAATTGATTACAATTTCATCTACAAAGAGCCAACTATTTCCTCCAGGGCTCTGGTGCCAAGAGGGGTTTTTAAGAATACTTTTTACCTCTACACGGACATATTTGGCCGTTGTTTTGGTAAATTCGGCATCAAAAAATTTAAGCTGTACTGTAGAATCAGGTTTTGGATCTCCCATCTTCTCTTTATGTAAGGTAGTAAAGTTCTTGCCATCTTGAGAAACGGATACATTGAAACCCGTAGGAAAGAATATCCAATTTCCCGGGGCGGATAGGGCTCCAACAGAAACTGAACTAACCTCTTGTGCTTTATCTAGTTCAAACGTAGCATTAAAATGTGAACCTTCATATCCCAGCCATTTTCCGTCCACGAAATTTGTGGAACCTCTTTCTAAATCACCCAACATTTTTGCTCCGGCTCCTGTATACCGTTCCGCCGGAGCTTTGCCTAGGGCTACTCCGTTATAATCGATAGTACTTTTCTTAAAGGAAGCCATTGCTACATCACTTAACCCCCAACCCGTTTTAGCGGTAACCGCTTTCAGATTTGTGGTATTGCAAATACGAATGGGTTCAGAGTATCGGATTGCTGTTGTATCAGGTTCGCTGCCGTCCAAGGTGTAATAGATTGCGGTATCATCAAAAGGGTAGCTAATCTCTACCTCCACTTCATCCTTTATGAAGAAATTATCGGCAACGATGGTAGGCGGAAGCAACTCGGTTGCAGCGAACATATCCATATTTACACTATGAATAACCGTAGCGGGGTTAGCGGTAGCATATGCACTCATTCTATCGTTGCTAATAGCGGTTTTCCAAAGATAAAGATCTGTGAGTTTTGTTAGCTTTTTAGTAGTTTCCAAGGCCTTGTCCGTTAAGAAAGTACCATACACATTAAGCGACTCTAAATTTTTTAACTTTCCTATGGCTTCAAATCCGGTATCGGTAATCGCGGTATTTTGCAATTGTAACTTCGTGAGATTTTCAAAATCGGACAACACCGAAACAAGGGCATCGCTAAAATTGGAATTCGCGAGACTCAATTCAACAATATGCTCGGAGTAATCGTCCAACAGTTCAAATGCGGCTTCGGTCAAATCCTTTCTGTTGGCCAGATGTACGATATACAAGGGACTTTCCTCTTTTAACGGATAAATAGGTATACCTTTAGCGTTTAAGTTTGAGACCCATTCCGTAGGGGCAGGCTCTAAAGACTTTGCCAAGAGACCTCTTGTAGAGGTGTCGGATTCCAATTCGTTCAAGTAGCCTTGTATTTTTTTACTTCGGTCCAAGTCCGCCGTTTTACATTCAAAACAGTTCTTATTTTCCAACCACCAATTCAATAAAGCGATTTCATTGGACGTTAATTGAACTTTTCCTTTCGGGGGCATGTGCTCCTCATCTTCTATAGGTAACGTAACTCGATGCGCAAGTAAGGGTTTTCCAAAATCAGCAACCGAATCCAAGGGATTTCCGGTATCCCCGCCAGCTAAAAGATTCGCGCTTGAGGTCATTAGCAAATTTCCCTCCGCTTTCTTATCGTTATGGCAACTGACGCATTTCGCATCTAAAATTGGTTTTATCACATCGTGGTAGACCACAGCCTCGTCCACATTGCTAATATCCAATGTATTGGAAGCAATGCGTTTGGTCAAGAAATCGGCTCCATGGGTCATGCTTCCTCCCCAGTGGCCTGCCAGCATCAACATAATGTTTACCCCAATGAACAACGGAAAATACAGTTTAGCCAAAACGGTCTGTTTCGTGTTTTTCGCAAAAAAGATAATAATGGAAACAACGGTCAGTGCAATTGCCATCCATTTATGCCGAAACAACAAGTCCTCATCATAAGCACCATATTCCTCCAAGAAAAATCCGGTAACTATGGCCGCAAAAGCACTTAACACCCCAATACCCAAGGCAAATTTGATGCTTGCGCCCAAATCCTCAGAAGGTTTTACACGCTGATAAATTTCCAGCAGAAAGGCAAACATTAAGATACCAATAGGCATATGAACCAAAACCGGATGAAAATTGCCAATATTTATCATTAAAAATGTCATGTATTATTCTACTAAAATTTCATCAATAAAAAAGAACGGTGCGGTGCCCTTTCCTTGATGCCATGATGGGATGGTTTCCAAAAGGTCTATTTGAAGTTCTAGGTTCTTATAGGTTCCGGTCGCTACCGGAACGTCCAATAGCATTAGGTTTTTAGATTCGACCCTGGTGGGTATGGAAAGGGAAACTTGACCAATCTCTCGCTTTCCATCAGCAAGCACACGAATACTTTTAGGTAAAAATATCCAGGAACCATGATCGTTCAACGCACTTATAATCACTTTAGAAACGGTTGTTCCGCCTGTAAACTCCAAATCGATTGCTATCCGCTTTCCTTGAAAGCCCAACCATTGGTCACTACCCCTAAACTGGGTCGTTCCTTTTTGTAAATCCACTAAGCCTTTGGCTCCGTCGCCACTGTAATTCTTGTCCGGTTGCGGTTCAAGGCTTACGGTTGCCGTAGATACATCTTGTTTTACTTTAAGCAAACGCACGCTTACTGGCTTACTCGGTAAATAATCCGCATGAAAAGCCCTAAAAATGAATTCCGATGGTTCGGTTACAACCAATGTATTTTGATAAATAGTCGAATTATCCGTTACCTCAGTGCCATCCGTGGTGTAGCGTATTTGAACGCCATCCATGTTAAAAAGGACATTTACCCTAGCCTGTTGTTTGAACAAAAGAGAATCTGCCTGTACCTGCGGCGGTGCCAATTGCAGGACATCCGTAGCAGCATACGCTACGGATGCGATTTGCTCTTTACAAGCAATAAGTGTCAAAAAAAGAAAAGCTAACAAATAGATTTTGCTCCCCATTAGACACGGTATAATTTTATAGGATAGGTCTTTCCGGAGTTCCATTGTGCAACATATAGGTTTTCATCATCATCTACACAAACATCGTGCGGATGATGGAATACGTTTAGCGCTTGATACATTGGGCTGAGTTTACCGTCCGAATAGACAGGGTTGCATCCTCCAGGCGCTGATACAAGTTGGTTCTGTTCGTTTAGGATACTTATAAAGCCGGTTCCTTCGGAGCCATCACCAGACCAAATAGTTGCAAGGTAAACATCGGTACCGTGAATTACGGGCCTGCAAATATAGGCCCCAGGCAAATCAATGGAACTCAAGTATTCGCCGCCTAAGCTAAAACGTTTCAGTTTATTCTGTTGCCGTGCAGTGATTAACAATGTTGGATTAGCGGCATCCCTTGTATCAATACAGATACCGTGCGCATTATTAAATAGATGGTCTTCTTCCCCCCTGCCCCCAAATACATTTAACAGTTCGCCCTTCGCGTTATAATGCATAATGTACTGTTCCCCGTAACCGTCGGCAATATAGACATCACCATTTGGTGCTATAGCGGTTTCGGTGGGCACGTAACTTTCCTTGGTTTTGTATTTACCGGATTCCTTGGGATATTCAAACACCTGAAGCACTTCTCCTTTGATGGTGGTCTTTATAACTTCATGCCTGCTATTATCGGCAATATATAGGACATCTTCTCCATTTTCTACATTCAGGGTAAGACCGTGGGCACCAGGATAGTCCGTTCCCCAAACTTCTAAAAGTTTCCCGGATCGGTCATACACAATGACATTATTTTTGGTATGGTTGGTCAGCATCAAAATTCTCCCCTTAGAATCCTGTACCATTTCATGGCAGTCATTTACAGGATAAAAATTTGAGTTCAAGGCACCCCATTGAAGGTCTATTTTATATTGATGTGAATTATGACCTATAATCGCGTCCTTGAACATATCAAAATGTTTTGCATTAGAAATACCACTTACCATCCCAGCGGTTAATAAACTTGTATTCCTTATAAATTTTCGTCTTTCCATTATGCTAATAAATCATTTAAAACGTGTCCTTCCACGTCGGTTAAACGGAATCTTCGTCCCTGATGTTTATAGGTTAATTTCTCATGGTCGATACCCAATAAGTGTAACATAGTAGCCTGGAAATCGTGCACGTGAACTGGGTCTTTAACGATATTATAACCAAACTCATCGGTCTCACCGTAAACAACTCCGGGTTTAATACCGCCACCGGCCATCCACATGGTAAAACATCTTGGATGATGGTCTCTACCGTAGGTAGTATCTGTTAATAGACCTTGGGAATAATTTGTTCTACCAAATTCCCCACCCCAAATAACCAAAGTATCTTCCAACAGACCCCGTTGTTTTAAATCTGCTACGAGGGCGGCGGACGCTTGATCTACATCTTTTGCTTGTTTTTTTATGGCACCAGGTAAGTTGTCGTGTTGATCCCAGCCCATGTGGTATAATTGTATAAAGCGCACATCCTGTTCTGCCAGTCTTCTTGCCAACAGGCAATTAGCCGCATAAGTACCAGGAATTTTTGCATCCGCTCCGTACATCTTGTAAATGTAATCCGGCTCCTTTTCTGTACTCATGACATCGGGAACCGAAGTTTGCATCTTATAGGCCATTTCGTATTGGGCTATTCTACTTTGTATTTCCGGACTTCCAAAATCCTGGAATTGCTTGTCGTTCATTTCAGCCAATTTATCCAAAATGGCTCTTTTACCCTCTTTGGTAACCCCTTTTGGGTCATTTAGGTAAAGTACAGGATCCTTGGCCGCTCTAAATTGAACACCTTGGTGCAAGGAGTGCAAAAACCCATTACCCCACAATCTAGTATATAGAGGCTGACCACTAGGTCTTCCCGACCCTCTTGAAAGCAATACACTAAAGGCCGGAAGGTTTTTATTCTCACTACCCAAACCATAACTTAACCAAGACCCCATACTTGGGCGACCGGGCTGCTGCGAGCCTGTTTGAAAGAAGGTTACAGCAGGGTCATGGTTAATCGCCTCGGTATACATTGATTTTATAATACACAGTTCGTCTACTATCTTGGCCGTATAGGGCAATAAATCACTGATGTACGTTCCATTTAGGCCGTACTGCTTAAAATCGAACACAGAACCGGCCAACGGAAAACTGGATTGTCCAGAGGTCATACCTGTTAATCGTTGTCCCTGTCGTATAGAATCCGGTAGTTCCTCTCCCCTGCGATTGATAAGGGTAGGTTTGTAGTCAAATAGCTCCAATTGGGACGGACCGCCACTTTGAAACAAATAGATGACCCTTTTAGCTTTTGCAGCGTGGTGGAGGGCATTTAACATACCAATGTTCCCCCCAAAATCATTGGCCTTGGTAACTATACCGTTCTGGTCCTTTCTAAAAAACTGAGTTCCTAACAAAGAGGCCAATGCCACTGAACCAGCACCTAAGGCCGCTTTTCCTAAAAAAGATCTTCTATTTAGTAAGAGTGAATTTTCCTTTAGAATTTTCTTTTCGCTCATAATCAACCTCTTGTTATTGTTTCATCCAAATTAAGTACGGTATGTGCAACTAGTGCCAATGAAGCCAGTTCCTTTTCAGGAACACTGGCATCTGACTTAAATTCCCCAATATCTAAATATTCTGATGCGGTAAAAAAACCGTTATCCATTTTAGCTATCATATCGTTATAGTGTTCCATTAACATGATAGTTTCCTCCGCATCCGGTAATCTGGACGTGGCTTTTTGGAATACATACCCAATCTGTTTTTCAATGCTATCCGGGAATTTTTTTATGGTGTTGGCAGCAAGTGCACGTGCCGCCTCGATCATTTGTGAATCGTTCAACAATACCAATGCTTGCAACGGCGTATTGGTTTCTTGTCGTTTTACCGAACATAGATCCCTAGAAGCGGAGTCAAACGTCATCATACTAGGCGGTGGTACTGTTCTTTTCCAAAACGTGTAGAGACTTTTACGATATAAATCATCCCCAGTTCCTTGAACATAGCTCGAGGTGCTACCACCACCACCACCGGTAGTCTCTTCCCAGATACCAGCGGGCTGATAGGGCTTTACACTTGGTCCGCCTACCTCTTTTACCAGTAAATCACTAATTGCCAAGGCCTGGTCGCGTATCATTTCAGAAGTAAGTCTTAATCTAGATGCTCTGGCCAGTAACTGATTTTCGGGATCTAACTCCAACAGCTCCGGAGTAATAACCGAACTTTGTTTGTACGTGGCCGAAAGTGCCATGTACTTCAATAGTGCTTTGGTATTCCAACCTTCATCCCTAAGTTTAATGGCTAAAAAGTCCAATAAAGCAGGATGCGAAGGCAAGGCACCTTGATTTCCAAAATCATAGGACGAACTTACCAGACCTGTACCGAACATGCGCTGCCATAACCTATTGACCGTAACCCTTGCCGTAAGCGGATTCTCTTCATTAAACAACCACTGGGAAAGTCCCAACCTGTTTCTCGGGTAGCTCTCGGGGAAAGAGAGTACGGAACTCGGGGTATCCGGAAATACTTCATCTGTGGGCTGGTCATAGGCACCTCTATTTAAAATAAACGCCGGTTTGTTTTCCTCCCTTTCGTACATGACCATTAATTCCAGTTCTTTTTTATTGGAATTTTGCATGTTTACAAAACTTAACACGCTCTCCGTATCTTTTTCGGATATGGTAATAAACGGTTCTGGTGTTGACCCTATGGGTGGAACTATTAATTTTTCTTTGTTATTATTGAAAAAACTAAACAGCTCAAAATGTTCTTTCTGACTTACCGGGTCATATTTATGGTCATGGCAACGGGCGCACTCGACCGTAAGTCCTAAAAAGGTGGTACCAAAGGTCTGTAGGCGGTCTTCAACGTATTCGATATGGTATTCCTCGGGAATGATACCGCCTTCAAAAGTTATTTTATGATTGCGATTGAATCCTGTGGCCAGCATTTTTTCCAAATCTACATCTGGCATAAGGTCACCGGCTAATTGGTACGTTACAAATTGGTCGTAGGGCATGTTTTTATCAAAGGCGTGAATCACCCAGTCGCGCCAGGGCCACATCGTACGCTCAAAATCATCTTGGTATCCATGTGTATCGGCATATCTTGAAATATCCATCCATTCGGAAGCCATATGTTCTGCATAGTCCTTTGTATACAACAAGGCATCTACTATAGCCTCATAAGCACCTTCCGAGCTATCATTAACAAATGCCTGCACCTGATCTGGTGAGGGCGGAAGTCCGGTCAGATCAAAAGCGACCCTACGGATCAGTTTCTCCTTGGATGCCATCTGAGACGGAGAAAGTCCGTTCAACATCATTTTATCCAACACAAAATTATCAATTTCATTTTCTGTCCAATCCTCGTTTTCTATTTCTGGAACTTCGGGCTTTACAGGAGGTATAAATGCCCAATGCTCTTTATATTCGGCACCTTGTTCAATCCATTTTTCCAAAATGGCCTTTTCCTTGGGAGTTAGTACCAAATTAGATTCTGGAGGAGGCATCACTACATTAGGATCTTCGCTATATAATCGTTTTACCAATTCGCTTTCCTCTGGTTTGTTGGGTACTATGGCAAATCTGTCCTTGAGTTTTCCCAAAGCGGCATAGGCATCCTCCGCCTTATGTAGGGAAAGACCAGCCTCTATGGCGTTTTTATCCGGTCCATGACATATAAAACAACGATCGGACAAGATGGGTTTTACGTCAAAGGTAAAATCGATTTTATCGGGAATGCCTGTTAGTTCAGTTTTTGTCATTACCTTTTCAGAAACAGAAGGAGTTTCTTTACAGGAATAATATGTAAACCCGGTTACTAGAATAAAGAACAAGATGATTACTCTTTGTGCGTATGGTTTGATATAAGTATTGATTTTCATAGCTACGGATATACTTAATTACACCACATAAAATTAACCATAAAATAACTGTATGTCACTTAAATTTCGGCTAACAACAGCTTCTAATCAATTAAAATGTGGTTACAAGCTTTAATTTAACGAAAACAACTTTATTACAGTAGCCACTTTAAGATACTTTTAAATTTAAATTACAAAAAAAGCCCGTTATAAAGCGGGCTTTACTATCCAAAAAATTTAGTTCGATCAGTTAAAAGTTGTGTTTACAATTGCAAACGCTGATGGTGTTTCGCCTTCTTGCACTGCCCCTGTTACATATATTTTATGCTTCCCTTTAGGTTTAGTAGTAAAAGGGATTACGATCGCACCTCCTTGAGCACCCTGAGGTTGAAGGGCTAAAGACCCGTTACCGATAATATGACCATCCGGCGAATCCAAACGAACATCAAAATTGTATACCGCTTTTGGCGCTTCCTGCCAGCCAGCTCCCAACATTAACATATTTACACCTGTTAGGTCTATGTCCTCGATTTCAAACCATCCTTTTTCACCTGTCAGTAAGAGCAGATCTTGTCCCCCAAAGGTGACAATCGTCATATCCTTGGTCTTGGTTGTCTTCGAAAATCCAATGGTGTTACTGGATAACGCTACGACTGCAGAACCTGTTAAAGGTATGGCTCCAGCCGCACCTTCATCTGTGTACGTTGCTGTTATTACCATCATTTCACCAGGGTTCTTTGTTTCTGGACGTAACTTTCCTTTTACAGGGAGGGATACTTTTTGTGCCGCATCTGAAGCCAAGGATTTTATATACATAGCAATTTGCCAAGATTCTTCAGAAGAGATATCTGGGTGTGCTGGCATCATTACCTCACCCCAAACACCTGTTCCACCGGAAACTATTTTCTTTTTTAAGTAAGCTATAGCGTCTCTTTGTCTTTTATATTTTTGCGCAATTTCTGTATAGTTAGGGCCTATGGACGCTTCCAACTCTTTATGGCAGGTTTTGCAATCCAATGATTGTGTCAAGGCCTTACCTGTTACCTCTGCAGATACTTGTTGATGGCCAGCAGACATGGCTGCTTTGTCCATCCCCTCCAAATAATCAACACTTACAAAAATATTCTCCTCCAAGATAGGGGTATTACTGTCCGTATCCGTTACGTTCACTGCATATTCAACTTCCTGACCTGGAACAAAGAAAGACGTATTACCGCCAATAATATCAATAGTTACCTCAGGTCTTGAATTACCTGCCACTATGCTAACCGCATTACTCTTTGCCGACTCCCCAGCCGTATCCTTAACCTCTACTCTAATCCTATAATCTCCCGCCTTCTTGTACGAATAAGAGATTTGGGGTTCTGTAGTTTCCTTGACCTCCCCATTACCTAAATCCCAAATATAGGTCATACTGTCATTCTCGCGATCTCTTGCATTTACGGTTGCTGTTACCGTTAGCGGAAATTGGCCGGATGTTTTATCTACAATCAGCTGGTCTATTAAAGGAGGCCTGTTTCCTCCATTATATTCAATATAGCCCAGACCAGAGTCCGCATTTTTTGAAAACCATCCACTACCATATTCAAGCAAATAAATCTTGCCGTTGGGCCCTACTTCCATATCGATTAAATTATTCATAGAAATATCGGACGCGAAGGGTTCCATTTTTGAATAACTGCCATCTTCGTTCAAATGAATAGCCTTCATCCAACCACGCATCCAATCGTAGATGATTACCTTACCATCATAATAACTGGGTAGTTTTTCGTTACCCTCGTATAAATCCGAATAGTACGTTGGCCCAGCCATAGCGTTTCTACCGCCGGTACCTAACTGCGGAAAATCTTGGGATGCTGTATACGGATAAAAAGCATAAGCGGGCATAGCCTTTGGCAACTCCGTTAAACCGGTGTTGAACTGAGAGTTATTTATTGGTTTCTCAGGATCAAAAGCATCCCCTGATTCCCCGGTTTCATAATTATAGGCCCGGTATGGTTTGTTATCACCAATAAACAGTGGCCACCCAAAATTACCGGCCTCACGGGCTTGGTTCATTTCATCGTATCCCATAGGCCCTCTGGTTGCAAGACTGTCTGCCCTAGCATCTGGGCCAACATCGCCCCAATACACATAACCTCGCTTGCTATCAACGGATATACGATACGGATTACGGTGTCCCATGGTATATATTTCGGGTCTTGTTCTTTCCATTCCAACTGGAAATAAATTTCCTTCAGGTATATCATAACTTCCATCCCCTTTCACCTTGATTCTAAGAATTTTACCACGCAAATCATTGGTATTTCCCGAAGATCTTCTGGCATCGTACTGTTCATGACCAGGAAGGTCATTCAAAGGCGCATAACCGTTATTCACATATTTTACACCTTTTTCATTGAAAGGAGTTGAATTATCACCGGTTGACAAATACAACAGATTATCTGGACCGAAAGCGATTGAGCCACCTGTGTGGCAGCAAATCTCGCGCTGACTTTCAACATCTAAAATCACCTGTTCGGTATTTATATCAAAAACACCATCCATAAATTTAAAACGGGATAAGCGATTTATTGATTCAGCTCCAGTGGGGGCATAATATAGATACACCCAATTGTTGGTTGCAAAATCTGGGTCTTTCTGTATTCCCATTAGACCTTCTTCCGCATTTACGCCTGGGGTATCCAAGGTTTTGCAATACACATCTAGTTTGGCCACTTCGGTTAGCTCTTTAGTTGCTTCGCTGTATAACACCACTTCTCCCCTCCGTTGCGCAATTAGTACATCGCCATTCGGTAGAACCGTCATCTCTGTTGGCTCAAAAAATTCTCCGTCTACTAAAGTGATTTTTGAAAAACGGTCAACCTCCGGTGGTATTTGAGAAGATGCCTTGGTATAATCCAGTTGCTCGTTAGCTCCAATTGCATAGGTAATCCCCCCTAAAAGATGGTTTAAGAAAAGGTCTTCGGAATACGTGGCATCCGTATGACCAGCGCCTGTGTAAAACGCTCTTCCACCATCAAACTCATGATACCAGGCAAAGGGATGCGTGTCTCCGTTTTCACCGCCCTCATAGGTAGTTTCATCCACCGTCATTAACACATGCACATTGGGATTGATTTTTTTATAATTATAAATTTCATCGGCTCTGTGCCAAACGGAATCCTTAAAATGTTCCGTAGCGATAAAGGATTTATCCTTGATATGGAAATCGGCCTCAGGGGTCCCCGCAGGGTGACTCAGAAACTGGGCTCCCACCAATTTAGTGTACCAGCCCCAATCATACTCGGTATCCGCTGCTGCGTGAACACCCACAAAACCACCACCAGCTTGAATATAACGTTCAAACGCAGCTTCTTGATAATGATTTAAGATATCTCCCGTGGTACTTAAAAAAATAACCGCGGAATATTGCCTTAAATTCTCATCTGTAAATACCTCTGCATTTTTGGTCGTATCCACCTCAAATTCATGTTCTGACCCAAGCTTGTACACCGCTTCAATACCAGAAGGAATAGATGCATGTTCAAAACCCATTGTTTTGGAGAAAACCAAAACTTTGGGGCTTCCTTCTCTCTTATTACTACAAGAAAAAAGAACAAACGCAAGGACTAAAACCACTAAAAATGGGAACTTCTTCATGTGAATCGATTTTTATGGAATTTAACAAGCTTTAAATGTAGACATTAGAAACAAATATCACCAATAGTGTTGCTGGTATTTTGTCATTATCACAATTATATTATACGAAAACTTCCAAATTCAGAAGAACATCAACATGTTATTACAAACGATTTGACATCACAAGTTAACAAATTGTAAAATAAACCTTATTTTTGCTATGTATTTATAAGGTGTACCAAGCCAGCGTGTTTCCGTTATTGGTTTTCCTTTTAAGTTCAGTTTAAATGTCAAAATTACCCAAGGAATACCAATTCTTGGATTTATCGGATTACGGTAGACCTGTTGCAAGAGTTATTGCAAAATCACTAAAAAATACCTCGTTTACACCTATTCATGTTACAATTATGTTCGTAATTGCGGGCTTTATAGCCATCGCATGCCTTTTGAACCAATATTATGGGGCAACCTTGTTTTTTCTACTACTTAAGTCTGTTTTAGATGCCGCGGACGGTGAACTGGCGAGAGAAAAAAAGACGCCGTCCCATACAGGTCGGTATCTAGATTCAGTTTCGGATATCGTTTTAAATCTCATGATTTTAATTACCATTTGGTACGTGACCAATGGTTCCATATGGATGACTTTAGCTGCGTTCTTTGGTATACAACTTCAAGGTACACTTTATAATTACTACTACGTAATTCTGAGGAACAAACATAACGGCGATACTACCAGCAGGATATTTGAAACGGATTCTCCAAAAGCCCTAAAGGGTGAAAGTCAAAGACATGTAGACATCTTATTCTCCTTATACAGTATACTATACGGTATATTTGATCGTATCATCTACAAACTGGACGGCAAGGCCGCGCACAGTGAACACTTACCAAGTTGGTTTATGACAGCGGTATCCACCTTTGGACTAGGGTTTCAATTATTGCTCATTGGCTGTATGTTGGTACTTGGTCTAGACCAATTCATTATCCCCTTCTTCATAGGCTATTCAGCCTTTATTTTAATCTTTATAGGGATAAGACGAGTTATAAATCGTTAATTATTTTTACCTTCCCTGTATTCTTAATTCATAAATATGAAGGACTTTTTATGTACACGTATTGGTATTGTCTTTGCCTTTTTAATTATTGCTGGATGCAAGGTCGATAAAGAGATCAGCTATGATCTACTCCTGAAAAACGGAAAGGTTATCGACTTGGAAACCAGCACTATTTCCGTTCAACATATTTTAATTAAAGACGGTAGAATTTCAAAAATGATGCCTTTGGATACGAAAAAAAATCTATCGGCTAAGGAGATCATAGACGCAAGTGGCCAATACATCTTACCTGGATTTTGGGATAATCACGCTCATTTTAGGGGAGGTGATTCCCTAATCTCTGCAAATAAGGAATTTCTAACCTTATATATGGCCAACGGAATAACAACAGTAAGGGATGCCGGTGGCGACCTAACTACCTCTGTAATGCAATGGAAAGATAGTATTGAAGCTCACCAACTTCTTGGCCCAACGATTTTTACCTCTGGACCAAAAATAGACGGGCCAAAAAGTACTTGGGCAGGATCCTTAGAAGTATCTGATATGAGCGATATTGTAAAGGCATTGGATTCACTTCAACAAATTCCGGTTGACTTTGTGAAACTCTACGATAGCAGAATTAGCGGGGAAAATTATTTAAACACCATAGAAGAGGCAGAAAAGCGCGGTTTGATCACCTCTGGCCACATGCCCTTTACCGTTACCATGGATGAGACCATTGATGCCGGAGTAGACGCCGTGGAACATTTATATTACGTGATGAAAGGCTGTTCCGTAAATGAAAGAGAAATAACCGCACGCTTGGTAACTAAAGAAATAGGGTTTTGGGATGCCATGCCTTTGTTGATGGAAAGTTATTCCGATAGCACGGCACAAAAAACATTCTCCAAGTTAAAAACTAAAGGAGTGTACGTAGTTCCTACACTACATATTGGGGAAACCTTAAGTTATTTAGATGAAATAGATCATGAGAACGACCTTTATTTGCAATACATGGATGCTGGCATTATAAAAACCTATAAAGGACGTATACAGCGTGCGTTAAATGCAAGTGAACAACAAACCAAAGATCGCAAAGCGCTACAGCTATTTTTTGAGGAACTAGCTAAATCCCTTCATGACTCGGGCGTTGGTCTATTGGCAGGGTCGGACAGTGGTGCCTTTAATTCCTACACCTACCCCGGCATTTCACTCCATAAAGAACTAGAGCAACTAGTAGCCGTAGGTTTATCTCCGTTAGAGGCCCTAAAAACCTCGGCATACAATGGTGCTCGATTCTTGAAAAAAGATGAAGACTATGGTGAAATATCAACAAACAAAATAGCGGATATCGTTATTTTAAACGGGAATCCACTTGAGGATATCTCACAGACACGTAACATTAAAATGGTGATTAAACAAGGTAAGGTTTGGGAGCAAAAAATACTGAAAGACCAGCTTCAGCTGCTACTAAAAGAAAATAAATAAAGGTTCAAATGAATAGACTTCTTCTACTATCCGCAGCATTGGTTTTACAACTTTCCCATGCCCAAACAATTTTACAGCCAGACCACGTATTTGATGGTAGTGAACTTCATTCAGATTGGGTAATACTGGTAGAACAGAACAGCATTACCTATGCTGGACCATTAAACACGCTTAAAAAACCAAAAAATTCAAAAATTAAAGTTCTGGAAGGTACTACCTTAATGCCCGGAATTATAGAAGGCCACTCTCATTTATTACTACATCCGTACAATGAAACTTCTTGGAACGATCAAGTTTTAAAGGAATCACCTGTAGAACGCGCCATCAGAGGAACCGTTCATGCACAAAATTCACTACTTGCGGGCGTAACGACCATGCGGGACTTAGGCGCTGAAGGAGCGGGTTATACCGACGTATATCTAAAAAAAACGATAGATCAAGGGATTATACCCGGGCCAAGATTATTGGTGGCGGGGCCGGCAATCGTTGCCACGGGTGCCTATGGGCCAAAGGGGTTTCATGACGGTGTAACTGTTCCCTTAGGAGCAGAACCGGCAAGTGGACGTGCTAATGTGATTGAAACCGTACGCATGCAAATGGGTAATGGCGCAGATTTAATTAAGGTATATGCAGACTATCGTTGGACACCAGGTGCTGCCTCCGAACCCACCTTTTTGCAAGAAGAACTAGATGCCATGGTAGCCACGGCAATAAGTGCCGGTAAATATGTAGTAGCACACGCAAGTACTCCGGAAGGTATGAGGCGGGCAGTCGCTGCGGGCGTAGAAACTATAGAACATGGAGATGGAGGTACTTTGGAAATATTCAAATTGATGAAAGAAAAAGGAATCGGTTATTGTCCTACGCTTGCCGCAGGCGATGCCATAACCCGCTACAGTGGATGGAAAAAAGAAAGTGAACCGGACCCTGAACGTATTTCAAAAAAGAAGGCGTCCTTTAAACTGGCTTTAGCATCTGGGGTGCCTGTTGTTTTTGGAGGTGATGTCGGGGTGTTTACCCATGGCGAAAATTACAGGGAAATGGAATTGATGGTGGAATACGGCATGAAGCCTTTAGATGTCCTTATTGCAGCAACTTCCGGAAACGCGGGTATGTTTCATTTAGATACCCTAGGGAAATTAAAAAAGGATTTTCTGGCAGATATTATCGCGGTTAAAGGAAACCCGTTAGAGAACATTTCAGCAATGAAAAATGTAAGCTTCGTTATGAAAGATGGGATTATTTACAAAGAATAATACTCACTAAATAATCCCATAATTTATACAATTGTATTGCTTATGCTTGGCCTATACCTAGCTTTGTTCTACCATTTCATAATCAATACTTAGTTTTCTCAAAGCACGTAAAGCGGAACCAGAATTTTTATCTTCCACCTCAACAGTCACCATATCTCCTTCAAGCAGTATATCCAATAGTTCATTGGACCGAGAATCATTACCTCTATGTGAAATTTCTGTAATGCAATTGGCAATCGCCCTTCTATCTGGTTGTTGTGTGTCGCATGATAATAAGTTTAACTTCATAACTGCAAGATACCGCCTTTAAGATGATTCGATTCCTTTTTTGATTGCTACGGCTCTAATAAAAAAACAACTATCGTTGATAAGCTTCATTACTCTAATTTGCTTTTTAGCAAAACCAAACAATCAGGTTTTTAAAACTACTTCAATTCATTCAGTAATACTTCAATAGATCGTTCAAGCTGTTCATCCCTACCATTTGCAATAAGCTCCGGCGAATTTTTGACTACAATATCCGGATTGGTTTCGTTGTTCTCCATCCACTCCCCTGCTTTGTTCTTGGCACTTACGGGCACCACGCCCCAAACACCTCCATTGGGTAAACGTTCCCAGCCGGCAAAACTACAGGTACCGGGAACAGGCATGCCCACGGTTTTACCAATTTTCAGGTCTACATAACCACTGGCAAAGCAAGAACCATCGCTATACATAGATTCGTTGAACATGGCCAAAGTAGGCTTGGTCCACCGTGATGTTGGTTCCCCTCCCACCTGTCTATCCTCTGTTTCATAACTTAAAAACGGAACCCCGGTGAAGAACATGGCCAAATCTGCCACTAAGTCGCCACCACCGTTGAAACGGGTATCTACAATAACCGCCTCGGTATCGGAAAATTTTCCCATCATACGTTCATAAATGGTACGGTAAGGTCCGTCACTCATTCCAGGAATATGCACATAGCCTAATTTTCCATTACTGGTTTTAGCTACTTCAGCCTCGTTTTGTTTCACCCAACGCTTGTACAATAGTCCACCCTCTTCACGCAAACTTATGGGCTTTACCGTAATCTGCTTCCTTTTGGCATTGGCATCTAAAATTTCCAGTAGCATAAACTGATCTTCCATACGGTTTAAGTAGCTGGCAATATCTCTTGTAGGCACCACAGTTTCACCGTTTATTTTTTCAATAATCATCCCCGGTTTTAAGTCAAAACCAGCTTTGTCCAAAGGTCCTCCTTTTAAAACTTCGCTAATCTTAATCCCGTTCCCTTGGTGTGTATAATCTCTAAAAATGCCCAAAGATGCTGCTTTGTCTCCGTTTTTGATATCATCGTTAAACCTACCTCCGGCGTGGGATACATTTAGTTCTCCCAACAGTTCCGATAACAGCTCCGCGAACTCATAAGAATTTCCAATATGCGGTATGTATTTTTGATACTCGGTTCGCATCGCTTTCCAATCAATACCATGAAAATCGGAGGTGTAAAAAATTCCGTTAGTACGCAGCCAAACGTGATCGAACATATGCTTGCGTTCCGCAGCCGCATCCAAGATCATCTCAGCGTTGATTTTTACCGGCTCGTTTTTCGCTGTTTTCGTATCTATTTTGGATATTTTACCATCGGCCAGTAAAAAGAGGTTTTCCTGTTTCGCATCCCAAGATAAACTTCCCGATTTTGCACCTAGGCCTATTAGCATCTTGGTGCTTTTGGTTCGTAGTTCGGTTTCCCAAAGATTAAGGTCGTCCTCAAAGCGTGTTAGGTAATACAATTTTTCGCCGTCCTTGGACAAGACCGCATCACTGAGCCTCGAAGAATGAATGGTCAACCTTGCTTTTCGTTCTCGAAGGTCTTCCATATCAATCCTTAAAGGTGTTATCGGTTTTTCTTTTTCGGCCTCATCTTTTTTCTTTTTCTTTTTGTCTTCTTTTTCATCGGAATCCTTGTCCCCTTGTGCTGAACTTGTTTCAGTATCACCTTCTTCAATCAGTTTTATCAAATCATACTCTTCTTTGGATATATTGAATTTGTCCCACCCATCCTGGGTCAAAAACATACTGTATACGTCATACTCGGTACTACCACTAGTGGCGTAACTCTTTAATCCTTCCTTGTTGGCGAACCAAATCAGCTGTTTTCCACCATTCACCCATTTAGGAGCAACATCCGCATACCCACTTTCTGTAAGGTTCATCCGTGTTTTACCATCAGCTGAAATCAATAATATTTCATTATTACTAAGGGTTATGCCCCAATCTACCAACAACCATTTACTATCTGGGCTCCATTGGTAATTTTTATCCCCGTCTGAAAAGTGGTACAAGTCGTTCGGGGTTAACAAAGTAACCTCTGCTTTTGTTTTTAAATTTATAATTCTTAATGTTCTACGTCCTTCTATATAAGCCATGGATGTACCGTCTGGGGAAAACTCCGGAAGATACACATCTGTTTTTTTTGCAAGTAAGGTATCCTCTTGGATCAGTGTTGCCGCAAAGAAGTAGGGTTCTTCGGCCCTTGTCTTGGAAGACTTGTATATAGACCACTTGCCGCCTCTCTCACTTGCATAGGCGACCGACTTCCCATCTGGAGTAAATTTAACGAAACGCTCTTGCTCCGGTGTATTTGTTAATCGTTTTGTTAGGGAGCCATCCACGGAAGTAACAAATACCTCGCCACGACTTATGAACGCAATTTCCTTGCCGTTAGGTGCAATATCCATCTCCCGAACACCTCCATTAACACTTACATATTCAACCGTATTTTGAGCGTTTTGTGTACGTATTGTAATGTCTACTTTCTCGGGTTCGGCACCATCTTCGAATCTATATATTTCACCATCGTAACTAAATACCATAGTATCCCCACCTATGCTTAACGTACGAATAGGGTGCGTCTTAAATGAAGTTAATTGTTCGGTTTCCGAGGGGTTGTCCAAACTCAGTTTGTGCACATTAAAAGACCCGCTGGATTCGCTTAAATAATAGATCGATTTTTCGTTTGCAGCAAATACCGGATTTCTATCCTCTCCCTTAAATGAGGTAAGCATAGTATGTTCCCCAGTAACCATATCATACTTCCAAATATCCCTTGTAATTGCTGAAACATGGTGCTTTCTAAACGTATCCTCGTAACCCTTCTTATCATGATACAAAATTTCAGTACCATTTTTATTGAGCTGTACATCTTCGGCGGGAACGGTTAAAATTTGGTTTACCCTGCCTCCGGTTACCGGAACACTATACAGTTCTGGTTGATCACTATCGGGATACTGTCTATGCGTTACCGCATCCTGGCGAGCCGCTCCAAAGAGAACCGATGTATTATCCGCTGAAAAAGTATAAGGCATCTCATCCGTACTATGGAACGTGAGTCGTTTTTCAGAACCACCCTTGGCATCCATTGTAAAGACATCAAAATTACCAAAGCGGTTAGAGGCAAAGGCCAAAGATGTGCCATCGGTACTCCAAACCACACCATAATCATGTGCCGTATGAAACGTAAGCTGGCTGGCAACCCCTCCTTGGGTAGGAACACTGTAAATATCTCCTTTGTAAGTAAATGCAATGGTTTCGCCATCTGGCGAGATTTCGGAATACCTAGCCCATTGAGGAGCTACTTGAGCTTGAATAG
>CAYGUY010000052.1:0-4717 GCA_964353165.1 uncultured Maribacter sp. | reverse complement strand
TCTGGCGAGATTTCGGAATACCTAGCCCATTGAGGAGCTACTTGAGCTTGAATAGCGCTAGCGCATAAAAAGCAAATTGCGACGAATAAATGGTTTTTCATTTCTTATTTTAGTGAAAATTAAAAGTGCAGGAAGATAGGCAATTGCCGGTATAGTACAAAGAGGAAATGTATATGTGGTTATCTGAATTAAAAATAGAGGTACCAATTAATTTTTTAGTATAAAACTTGTGATTTACTTTTGAACTCAACTTAGAGTAATTAGGCTTCATATCAAATGAAAAATGAAAAAAAATATTGGACAGAACGCTATCTAAATCAAAATACAGGTTGGGATATAGGCTATCCATCTACCCCTTTAAAAGAATATATAGACCAGCTAACGGATAACTCCCTACACATATTAATCCCTGGAGCAGGCAATGCCTATGAGGCGGAATATTTGTGGCGTAAAGGCTATAAAAATGTTATCGTTATTGATTTATCAGAAGTCCCCTTAAAAGACTTTAAAAAAAGAAATCCTGATTTTCCTGACAAGCAGCTCATACATGGGAACTTTTTTGACCATAAAGGAAACTATGACCTCATTCTAGAACAGACCTTTTTTTGCTCTTTTATTCCTACGGATAAAAACCGTTCAGCGTATTCAAAACATATGGCATCACTCTTACAAGCTTCTGGAAAATTAGTAGGTCTCTGGTTTAATTTTCCCCTTACTGGTGATATGGAAAAACGACCCTTTGGAGGAGATAGGTCCCTTTATCTTAGCTATCTAAATCCATATTTCAAAACTATAGTTTTTGAACCCTGCTATAATTCCATAGAGCCAAGGCAGGGGAAAGAACTGTTTGGAATATTTAAAAAGAAGAACTAGACTACGAAGTCATTTACTCGTCTATACGCTCAAATTGCCATTGTTGATTATCTCTTCCGTGAAATGGCCATGTAATTATAGTGGTTCCTGCTGCAGTCCTTCTACCAAAAACATCGGCATATCTATTATCAGAAAGGTTTCTAATATAAAAATAACCATTTTCTGCAGCTGGTTCTATAGCCCATTCTTGACTAACCTCCCCTTCATATTCCCACTGTTCAACATTATTGAACCGAGATCCTGGTACCATTTGAAAGGCCTTATTTGAATACATAGATCTAATAACATACGCACCGGAGTCAAGAATTTCTAAATTCCACTGTTCATTTTCAGCCTCCCCAACTGTGCTTTGCTGTACGATATCAATTGCGTTTTCTGTGGATACACTAGACAAAGCCAAAGCACGACCACTATGTCTTGCTCTTATAATATAATTGCCCTCTGGTATAATCGTACTCTCATCTGATCTGATCTTACTTATAATTTGTAATCCTGATGCACCTGAAGCGGCAAATACATAGTCGCCATCAGCTACTACATAATTGATAGAACCACTCAACTCAACCACACCCATTAAATCTACTATGTCGTTCGTTACTTTAATAGCTAAACCAGCTCCTCCATTAGCCATAAGGGTAGTATTACCATTAACAGCTATGGCATTTGTCACTTTATCAGAAAAAGCAATATTATCAGGATCTACAAGAATTGGCAGACGTTCTTCAAGTTCTCCAGTATTTATGTTATATACTCCAGTGCCTTGCTCACCTTCTGGTACAAATAGTTGATTGGATTTTAGAGCAATAGTTCGTTTAGCATCTACAGAAAAATTAGTACTCGTGGTTATTTGTGAAATTTCATTTAAGTCGCTGTCAAGTATTTTAACCCCTGCACTAGCATCTAAAACGGCTAACCTTCCGTTTTCAGAAGCAACTGAGCGCAAGTCATCAAATGTAATTTCTTTTAACTTCGAAAAGCTAGCACTATCATATTTAGCGATAGATCCATCTTCGCCGCTAGAAACGAAAAAAGCGTTATCCATTTTAGTAATACCTGTAGCCGTATTTCCTTGTTGATAGAAGTAATTCACATCGTTCAAATCAATGACACCGTTGAAAACTCCAATTTTGGCAATGTAAGATTCATCCGTTGCTTCAAATATTCGCGCAGCATCTACACTTCCTAAAACATATAAATAACCATTGTCATATAGAATAACGTTAGCATCTCTGTCATGCATATACATTCTGGAAACTAAAATTGGTTGTAAGGGATTGCTTAAATCAATAATATCTACGGCTCCTGCATAGGTTTGGCCAACTGTATTATATGAAACATAAGCGAAATTATCTTGATAATCTACATGTGTAGCAGTGAGGTTAGAATTTGTATCAAATGCAGGTCTTGACACCTGGCCTACCAAATTAAGATGAAAATCATTCGTTGATTTTAAAAGTAATCCGGCACTTTTCCCGGATATTTCATGCTCAAAATAAATACTTAAAATACCGTTACTGTCGTTTTTAATTCCATTTGAGATTACAGTGTTATTTTCTTCCATTGTAAGATCTACTCTTGGATTTTCTACATCGAAAGTGGTTGTTTCGTCGGAACAACCGGTAAAAATAAGTATTGTAATAAATAGGACTACTGATAGTTTTTTCATAGTAAAGGGCACTAATGGTTGAATTTGGGTACCCTAAAAACTCTATGATTCTATGTTTATTGTTTAATTATGAGTCGTTTCGATAAAATGCATGTTCCAACAATAAAATGGATGGCGCGTCTCTACTAAAAAAATAACTTATCAGAAATGGTTTAAGAAGTCCCTTTCGTAAAAAGGGAAAAGAAACTTAAATTCAAACAGTATTGCTTGGCTTTACCAATCCCTTGATGAACATTGATAGTTTATAAAAAATAAAAAATAGTAAAGCCAATATGCTCCCAAAGCCAATAGGGATAATCGCTCCAAATGAAAATGAGCTACCAAGAACCCAACCCAATAAATATTCCGATTTATATAAAGGAAAGAAAAAGGCCAAAAGAAAAATCAAACCCATGATGTAATCGGTAATGTCAATTCCATTCATAAAACTGACCGAAATACTTACTGCAAACAGTATGCCTCCTAAAAAACGTAAACCGATTAGTTTTAGTGATTCTTTATTTTCAGTTTCTTTAAGTCTTTTAGACATACGAAACAACAAAAAATAAGTAAAGAAAGGCAACACTATAGCACCCCACCAATTAGATATACCGGGCATATCTTTACTGTGTAAAATGTAATGTACAGGTATACCCTCGTGGGCATAGTCCCAAGCTATATGACCCCATACCAGGAAGGTAACTACTGTCGTTATTAAAATCCTAAGCTTCAGGGTTAATTGATTTTTCATTGGTTTTGATTTGATTGATGCACTGATAGGACGTTAGATCAAGGTATTTGTTACGTTTTCTAGATGATTTTTAATAAAGGTGTAGTTCTTAAATACGTAATGATTTTAACCATATAGTGATCATTCAGATACACTGTTAACACCCTTTTAAGAAATACACCCTTCCTTTTTCCTATATTTAAGCGACTAATTAACTCGCCATAAAATGACCAAATACTTACTACTAGCATTACTGCTTGCTACTACCCTAATCGTCCAATCCCAGGAGGACAAAAAAGATACCAAAAAATGGGACGTATCCAATCCAGGAACGGAATTCAACTACAAAGACCATAGCTTTACTACGAATGAAGGTACATGGATGAATCTTGATGTGAGTCCGGACGGGAAAACCATTGTATTTGACATGCTGGGTGATATATATTCCATGCCTATAAACGGAGGTAAAGCAACCGCTTTACGAAGTGGAATACCTTTTGAAGTACAACCAAGATTTAGCCCAGACGGAAATCAAATAGCGTTTACCAGTGATGCCGATGGTGGAGATAATATTTGGGTGATGAACAGAGATGGTTCGGATGCAAAAGCGGTTACCAAAGAAAGTTTCCGCCTGTTGAACAATCCGTATTGGACCCCGGACGGGAACTACATCGTAGCTAGAAAACACTTTACATCAGAACGATCGTTGGGTGCGGGAGAAATTTGGCAATACCATAAAACCGGTGGTGCAGGCGTACAACTGACCAAACGAAAGAACGACCAGCAAGACGTAAACGAACCTTGTATTTCGCCTGATGGGAAATACCTGTATTATAGTGAGGACGTATATCCTGGTGGTTATTTCCAATACAACAAAGACCCCAACAAACAGATATATGCCATTAAAAGGTATGAATTTGAGACCGGGGAAACTGCAGCGGTAACCCGAGGGCCGGGAGGTGCTGCCAGACCTCAAATCTCTAGAGATGGAAAATTGATGGCCTTTGTAAAACGCGTTCGTACAAAAACAGTTTTATTTTTACACGATTTAGCAACCGGAGAAGAATGGCCACTTTTAGATGATTTAAACAAAGACCAGCAAGAAGCTTGGGCTATATTTGGCGTTTATCCTAATTACAGTTGGTTACCGGGAGATAAAGCCCTTGTTTTCTGGAATAAGGGTAAAATTCATAAAATAGATATCAATACGCTTGAAGTCACCAACATCCCGTTTACCATTGATGCTACTATACCGATTGCGGAAACCGTCCACTTTAACAATCCTGTAGATATGGATACGTTTGATCCTAAGGTAATTCGTCATGCGGTGACTTCGCCTGATGGAAAAATATTGGTTTTCAATGCCCTAGGTCATTTATGGTCTAAAAAATTACCCAACGGAAAAGCAAAACGTTTGACTGATGCTACGGATTTTGAATCGGAGCCTTCCTTTTCTCCAAACGGTAAGG
>CAYGUY010000051.1:0-25875 GCA_964353165.1 uncultured Maribacter sp. | reverse complement strand
GGATGGGAAAAAAATTGCTATGAAAAAGAAAATTAATATCGGTTTCCCAATATTAGTTCAAATATACGTTTTTTATTTAAAAACCAATACTTTTCCTATCATGAGAACATATCTTTTACTTTTTCGAAGAAAGATTTATCGGATTTGAGAGGTTTTGGCTCAAAATTATCAGTTCCTTGCATCCTTTCAAAGAACTCTTTTTGTTCTTTATTAAGTTCCTTTGGTGTCCACACGTTAACATGTACGAGAAGATCTCCGCTTCCATAACCGTTTAAACTTGAGATACCTTTTCCCCTTAAGCGCAAAATCTTACCAGATTGAATTCCTGGTTCCAATTTTATCCTTACTTTACCACTTACAGCGTCTATCTCTTTAGATGTTCCCAGCACTGCTTCCGAGATACTTATGTAGAGGTCATAATGTAGATTATCCCCCTCCCTTTTCAACGTATCGTGTTCGTGCGTCTCAATTGCTACCAATAAATCCCCAGGCACCCCATTACCAGGAGCCTCATTTCCCTTATTTGGCACTTTGAGTTGCATTCCTTCCTCTACACCGGCAGGAATATTAATAGCAACAGTTTCTTCAGTTACCTTTAGACCTTGAGCATCAGCATCGGCAGGCTTACCATCCAGCATTTGACCTGCACCACCGCAAGCACTGCATGTTGCCGCAGTCTGCATTCTACCTAATATAGTATTCTGTATTTTTGTAACCTGCCCTCTTCCATTACAGGTAGTACAGGTTTTATAGGTAACACCATCTGCTTGAACCTTTCGCCTAACCTTTACTTTTTTCTCTACGCCATTTGCAATTTCTTCTAAGGTAAGTTTTACCCTAATACGCAAATTACTTCCTTTTACACGACGTTGTCCACCGCCACCAAATCCGCTGAAACCACCAAATCCACCACCAAAAATATCACCGAACTGGCTAAAAATATCGTCCATATTCATGCCACCTCCACCAAATCCACCACCACCTTCAAACGCAGCATGACCAAATTGATCGTATCGGGCCTTTTTATCAGGGTCGCTTAGTACCTCATAGGCTTCCGCCGCTTTTTTAAAGCTCTCCTCGGCACTTGCATTTCCGGGATTTTTGTCCGGATGAAACTCAATCGCCTTCTTTCGATAAGCTTTTTTAACTTCTGCAGCAGAGGCACCTTTGCTTATCCCCAGCACTTCATAATAATCTTGCTTCATACCTTTAATTTAATTCCCTACTACCACTTTTGGATGGCGTATAATCCTATCTCCTAGTTTAAACCCTTTTTCTATGACGTCTATGACCTTTCCCTTCAATTTATTATTTGGAGCAGGTATTTGCGTTATGGCCTCATGCATATCTGGATCAAAAGCATCACCAGGTTTTACGTCTAAATCTTCCAAACCTTTTGATTTTAGGGTCTCCTTGAATTTACCGCTAATCAACTCCACTCCTTTGAACATCTCCTTATCTTCAGATTTGGCAAGTTCCTTTAAGGCCCTTTCAAAGTCATCCAAAACGGGCAATAACGAGACTATGACCTCTTGTCCAGCCGTTTTAAACAAGTCCATTCTTTCCTTAGATGTTCTTTTCTTATAATTTTCGAACTCGGCGAACAGTCTCAAAAACTTATCTTTCTCTTTTGCCACATCTTCGCGCAAACGCTCTTCTTCAGACTGCTCCATTTCATCGTTAATAGCGGTCTGTTGTTTGATATCTATCTCTTCTTCTTGTGAAATAGCATCCTGACTATCTTCCGCTTTACTTTTATTGCTCATATTATTTTCCCCTTAATTAACATCAGTTCTCAAGGTGGCAAAAGTACTGCCAAATCTTTAAAAATGTCAAAATGTCATCAAACTTCACAAAAAAATCCGCCAATAGCGGATTTAAAGAATTATACTTTGAAAGCAGGTTGAAAACTAAGGTGCAAACTCGTTATGTACATTTTCTTCCGTTATACTGCACATACCTCTTTTATCATAAATATTTTCCAAGGCATTACAAATATTTTGATAGTCAAAAACAAAACCCACTTCCTCAATTTTTTTACTACTTACACGCTGACTTGCAAACAGGATATAAGACATCTCGCCCAATATTACCTGCATAACAAACTTTGGAATATTAGGCAGAAACAAAGGTTTTACTAAAATCTTGGCTATCTCCTTTACCAACCTATTGTTCGTTACTGGATTGGGAGATACGCCATTGAATACCCCTTTTAAGTTGTTCTCAGCAATATAGAGAAACATCCGTGCCAAATCTGAAATATGAATCCAAGATTGCCATTGTTCACCAGAGCCAAAAGCAGCTCCTACACAATACTTTATGGGCTTAGCTATTTCTGGCAACGCACCTCCTTTGGGAGACATCACCAGTCCAATGCGCACCTTGCTCACCTTTAAACCTAAATCCTTAAACTCGTTCGCCTTGGTTTCCCATGCCGTTACCACCTCACCTAAAAAGCTATCGTCTATACGGGCTTCCTCTTCTTCATAATAATTATCCAGGGAATTGGGGTAAATACCAATTGCAGACGCCGAAATAAATGAAGTTACCAGATGCTCAGGACACTCGCTCAACAAATGGTATAAGGTCTTTAATGTATCCAAGCGGCTATCCAAAACCTTTTTCTTGTATGAAGCTGTCCATCTTTTAGAAATACTTGCTCCTGCCAGATTTACGATTACCGAAACATCCTTAATACAGTCCCGGTCTATCTCCCCTAATTTTGGATTCCAAAAATAACCTTTATAACGATCTCTAGATATAAGCTTACTTTTACTAGTAGTCAGAAAATTAACATCATATCCTTTAGCTTGACATTGAGCCACCAACTCCTGACCTACCAGACCCGTTGCACCTGTAATCAATACTTTCATAATCCAAAGGTATTGGTTTTGTTTAGAGACGGGGCTAGCTTTAATTTGGATTTAACAATGTTGTTCAAGGAATCCAGATTGACCTATACAAACAGTTACCTCAAAAAATAACCTTAAGATTTCATTTTAAGGTTTTCGGGCACGCAACATTTCCCTTTTTCCAGGAGGGCCGGGAAGCCGTTCAACTACAAAACCAACCTCTTGCATTGCCCTTCTAACACTGCCTTTGGCAGCGTATGTAACTAAATAACCTTCTCTTTTTAATGCCTCGTACATTTTTTTAAAAATAGAAACGGTCCAGAGTTCTGGTTGCACCCTAGCACCGAAAGCATCAAAATAAATAAGATTAAACATTTCCTGTTCTTGAATATCCTTGAAGTCCATTTTCTTTTTGATAAGCTTAAAAAATGGAGCGATTTCAGTTGAAAACTCCCAACTAGAAGCATGTATTTGCTTAAAATAGCTCGCCTTTTCAGGAACATCCAGTTCTATAACATAATCTAATTGACTAGCCTCATCCCAACTAACCGGATAGGCTTCTACCCCGCAATAATTAATGCGATATTTTCCCTTTTCAGCTTCTAAAAAGCTTATAAATGCATTTAAGCCAGTACCTAGACCTATCTCAAGAATATCCAACTCGGGCTTATCAAACAAATCCAGACCACTTTTGATAAAGACATGATACGCTTCTTGAATTGCACCATGTTTAGAATGATATTGCTCATTCCAATCCTCTAAATGGATGGTCTTTGAACCATCACCTGTGGTAATAATTTCCCGTTTCAAACTAATCCTTTAGCAAGACACCATCGGCCTCAAAACCATATGTCTTTTTTGGAGCAGTAATTTTTTCCAATTCTTCGGCCGTTGCCCCGCCATCCTCTGCAAAGTGTTTTTGATCTTCTACACTCATAGCTTCCACAAAGGCCAAACCGTTCACTACAACTTCCTTGCCTTCAATGTCTATTGGCATAAAAAAACCATAATCCTTAAAACGAACCATAGCTTCTTCACCATCGGACAATTCCAGTTTCATCCAACACCCTTTTGCTTTGCATACCTCCTTTACCTTTGCAACGAATTTGGTTTGCAGAGTATCATTTACTCCAATTTTGCTGTAGTCAACAAGCATAATTTTTGCATCCTTTGCATCAACAGCCTCAATTTTCTCTCCAAACGAACGGAGTTCATCCGTAGCAGTGTATTTAGCTTCGGAACTATTTTGACCCTTACACGATAGTACAATCGATAAAACCACAACTAAAATGTTAAAACTTTTCATATTATCCAAAAATTAGCTTTCGTTAGCAAAACTGGTCATTTTTAAACTAAAAAAGAAGAGACCGTTGGGATATTTGATTAAATTTAATCTTTAAAATTAATCAAATAATGAGCATCGAAACAAAAAGTATTAGTGTAGAAAAGGTTAAAACATCCAAAATTGACCAAATAGATTTCGACAATTTAGCCTTTGGCTCAGTATTTTCGGACCACATGCTAGTATGTGATTACAAAAATGGTGCTTGGGAGGTTCCTAAAATTGTTCCCTATAAGGCCATAAGCCTAGATCCTTCCTCAAAAATTTTCCATTACGGACAATCTATTTTTGAAGGAATGAAAGCCTATAAAGATAAAAACGGTTCTATTTTTCTATTTAGACCAACCGATAATCATAAAAGGTTTAATATTTCGGCCAAGCGAATGTGTATTCCAGAGATTCCGGAAGATTATTTTATGGATGGATTGAGCGAGCTTCTTAAACTGGATAGTGCTTTTATCCCTACCAATGATGGTGCATCCTTATATATAAGACCATTTATGTTCGCAACAGGAAAAGGATTTCATGCATCGCCTGCAGACGAATATAAATTCATGATTGCCTGTGCACCTTCTGGCGCTTATTTTGCAGGTAAAGTAAAGGTTCTAATCGAACAGACCTATTCGCGATCTGCAAATGGTGGTGTTGGTTTTGCCAAAGCTGGGGGTAACTATGCAGGACAATTTTATCCCACCCAGTTAGCTGTGGCAAAGGGTTACAATCAGGTAATATGGACAGACGATACAGAACATGAATATATAGAGGAAGCTGGAGCAATGAATATTTTTGTTCGAATAAACGATACCCTAATTACAGGTCCTACCAGTGATAGGATTTTGGACGGTATTACCCGAAAAAGCATTATTACCATTGCTAAAAAACAAGGTATTCCAATAGAAGTAAGAAAAATAACGGTTACCGAAGTAGTACAAGCAGCAAAGGAAGGGACGCTAAAAGAAATGTTCGGCGCCGGGACTGCAGCTGTTATTTCACCTATTTCCGCATTCGGCTATAAAGAAACGGATTACGAGCTACCTATTCTCCATGCTCCCTATGCCGAAAAAATCAAGAGAATAATTACGGACATTCAGTACAACAAATCAGAAGACCCATATGGATGGCGTTACGAAGTAAAAAAATAGTTTGATCAGTTTAAAACTAAAAACAAGCGTATTAGCCTACTAATACGCTTGTTTTATTTTAAACTATAGTTAAGCATATAGCTTTTAAGTATTTAGAATAGCGGCAATGTCAGGCTTAGAATAGTTAGGTCCTTTTAACACTTTACCATCATCCCTGTATATAGGCTTGCCATCTTCTCCTAGTTTGCTCATATTACTTCGCTGAATTTCATAAAAAACCTCCTCAATTTTATGCTGCATACCGTGCTCCAATATAGTACCACAAAGAATATAAAGCATATCACCAAGGGCATCTGCCACTTCCACCAAATCATTGTTGGTCGCAGCTTCCAGGTATTCTTTGTTTTCTTCGTCCATTAAATTAAACCGTAATAGATTTTTTGATGGACCCAAATTGGATTTCAATTCTTCCGAAACCCCCAATCCAAACGATTCGTGAAAAAGTTTGACGCAATTGATTTTGTTTTTCATCTTAAACTGTTCTGTTTTCTGTTAGCTTTGTGTAAAAATATAAAATATGTTCAGTAGCGGACAACTAATTTTTGGAGCTCTTTTTGCGATTGTTTTTATTGTAATTATTATAGGATCTTATAAAAAGGACTTAGAACTGCATCAAAAAAATTACAAAGGGGTGAAATGGGTAGGCATTTTCTTTGCAATCTTCATAATATCACTATTCGTTATTAAGTTTTTTCTCAAAAATTAACTAATTTTTTACCTACACCACAAAAATTAGATCCTACACAACAAAAAACCAATTTCTCTCGTATATCATACCAAATAACGTAATTTTGCGTTATTCATCTATAAAGGGGCTAGATATTATGATGACTTTTCTTACTATTTTTTTAATTTTAATTGGACTTAACGCAATTATGTTATTGGCTAGTCTGCCAATATTGAGCAATAAAGCAGCAAAACAATCCCCAAAAGTTGCCAAATCCTCTTCTTCTGTAGTTTATCCAATTAATTTACTTACTTCCGAACTGAAAAAAGCGGTATAGTTTTTTACCTTTATGGGGTATGAAGCAATTTTTACTTGTTTTTCTAGGAGGAGGCTTGGGAAGCTTGCTACGATTTTGGATATCCAAATCACTTAATACATCTTTTGACAATTTTTATCTTGGGACTTTTCTAGTAAATTGTATAGGATGTCTACTTATTGGTTTTATACTAGGATTATCATTAAAAACCAATTTATTGTCCCAAAATCAAACGCTTTTACTTACGACCGGATTCTGCGGTGGCTTCACAACCTTTTCTACATTCGCCCTGGAAGGTCATTATTTCTTAAAGGATTCCAACCTACTCCACTTTTCATTTTACACGATATGCAGTATTGTAGTTGGAATTGTAGCGGTGTCCATAGGACTATGGACCTCTAGGTTGTTATAGAAACAACACTTCATACCGTTTTCTTTATATTTTAAACATAATACTGCCTTTTTGCCAATACGGTATATATTTCTTAACTATTTCATCATTTTCATAGCATATTTTCATTTTAAGAGCTATTCTAGGCATCCTCAATCATCAAATTCATAATATTTTATTTACTATTTAGGAATACCCATAATTTTATGGGGATAAAAATCAATTAAGGATAAAAATAGATGTTAATACCCTTAAAATTATAGGGTGTTAAAACTTTTAACATACATTTGGCCCACACAAAACCAATATTCAAAATGAAAAAAATCGAGGCAATTATCAGAAAATCCAAGTTTGAGGATGTCAAGGAGGCATTGCATCAAATTGAGGTTAATTTCTTTAGTTACTGGGACGTAACTGGAGTTGGAAACGAACAACAAGGTCATGTTTACAGGGGTATTTCCTATAGCACTACGGACATACAAAGAAGATATCTTTCTATAGTCGTATCGGATGAATTTTTAGAAAAAACAGTAGATGCCATTCTTGAATCTGCCTATAGTGGTAACGTAGGGGATGGGAAAATTTTTGTTTCCGATGTCATAGAGGCTTACCGTATTCGCACAAAAGAAAACGGCCAAGCAGGCATCAATTAATTAATAACAACTAACTAAAATTTTTTACAATGGACGCAGGATTATTTACAGCAAACAACGTATGGATGATGTTGGCTACCGCTTTGGTATTCTTCATGCATACGGGTTTTGCCTTTTTGGAAATTGGATTGACAAGACAAAAAAACACAATTAACATTCTATTCAAGAACATTTTTATCATTACCGGAGGCCTACTTTTATATTACGCATGGGGCTTTAACCTTATGTATCCAGGTTTCGAAGATGGAGATATGGGAATTCTAAAGTTCTCTATGGATAGTTTTGGAATAGGTGCACCGGAAAACGGGATGACACCTGACTACGCAAGTGGCGGTTACACATGGTGGACAGACTTCCTTTTCCAAGGTATGTTTGCGGCTACAGCGGCAACAATAGTATCAGGAGCTGTCGCCGAACGAATGAAAATCGGAGCTTTTATGATTTTCACCGTAATCTACGTTGGCCTAGTATATCCTATAGTAGGAGCATGGAAATGGGGTGGTGGATTCTTGGATTCTTGGGGATTCTATGATTTTGCGGGTTCTACATTGGTACACTCCGTTGGGGGTTGGGCCGCTTTGGTTGCCATTGCCCTTCTTGGGGCGAGAACAGGAAAATTTGGTAAGGATGGTAAGGCAAAGGCAATACCAGGCCATAATATACCTTTAGCAACTGCTGGTGTGTTGATCCTATGGTTGGGATGGTTCGGTTTTAACGGAGGTTCTGTTCTTTCGGCTGACCCAGAATTAACATCATTGGTATTGGTAACCACAAGTTTGGCGGCCGCGGCCGGCGGTTTTGGCGCAATGATCCTATCCACGATTCTTTACAAGAACTTAGACTTAACGATGTTCTTAAACGGAATACTTGGGGGCTTAGTAGGGATTACAGCGGGAGCTGATTTAATGTCACCTAATGAAGCGGTAGTTATTGGTTTTCTTGCCGGTATCATTATCGTTTTAGGGGTTGCTTTAGTAGACAAACTAAAATTAGATGATCCAGTAGGTGCGGTAGCCGTTCACTTAATATGCGGTATTTGGGGAACACTTGCAGTTGGTATTTTTGGAGCTAAAGCAGGAGGAGATCAATTCCTTGTTCAATTGTACGGTGTATTAATTGTAGGAGCATTTTGCGTAGTAACCTCGGGAATTATTTTGGGTGTTTTGAAAGCAACCTTAGGACTTCGAGTTTCTAAAGAAGAAGAAGTAGAAGGTTTAGATATTCACGAACACGGTATGGACGCCTATTCCGACTTTAGGATGAACCAGCATTAACAATTATAAAGTTAAAACGGAGCGTTTTGCAGAACGCTCCGTTACATAACCTTTTCAAAAAATTCAGTTTACTCACTTAAAACGATCCTATTTAGAGATCTAAAATTAGAACTTATGAAAGCGATTACATTAACAAAATACGTAAAAAATATATTCTTATCTACAGTACTTTTATTTTCTTTAACAGGTATTTTTGCCCAAGAAGAAGAGGAAAAGAGTGCACTTAGTCTTAGTGGCTCGGTAGATGCCTATTATAGAACAACCTTCAATGAAGCAGGTGTAGATGAAGCCTCATCTCTAACATCCTTTGCAAACCAAACAGGATTTGCGGTAGGTATGGCCAATATAGTTGGTACCTATGAAACTGGTGATACCGGTTTTGTGGTTGATTTAGTTTTTGGACCAAGAGGTACCGAGGCAACATTCAACAATGATGTTAGAAATGGCATTATCAACCAAGCTTATGCATATTGGAACGTATCTAAAGGTACTACCTTGACCATTGGTAGATTTAATACGTTCTTAGGATATGAAGTTATTGCTCCACAAGCTAACTTTAACTACAGTGTATCACATCTGTTCTCAAACGGGCCTTTCTCTCACGTGGGCCTTAAAGCCGATTTTACGCTATCTGATGATATGAGTTTAATGCTTGGCATCATGAATCCATGGGATACAAATGACATAACTGGAACCGGAGAATATTCTTTCGGTAGTCAATTAGGTTTTTACGGACAGTATCTTAACCTATATTACGATAGCGGTAAAAATGATGGCTTAGGTTTTGAAATTGACTATACAGGTGGATTTGATGTTTCAGAAGATTTTTTCTTTGGAATTAATGCAGCCTATAATAAAAATTCAGAGACGGAAAGTGGGTTCTATGGTGTTGCTGTATATCCTCAAATCACAACTTCCGATAGTTTTGCTATTGGTTTGAGAGGAGAATACATGACCTTTACTCAAGAAGGTTTTGACGATTCACCTGTACTTGCCGCTACATTAACGGGTAGCTACACGAATGGTAATTTAATCATTAAACCAGAATTTCGTTTAGATAGTTGGGGTAATGATGTAGAACCTTTCGGTTCTGCTGCCGATCCATCCAATTCACTTTCGTCATTTACTTTAGCAGCAATTTATTCTTTCGATTAATTGAATGTCCATTAAAATTTATAAAATTCTCCAGCTTAATGCTGGAGAATTCTATTTTTTAGCAAAAACTTTCACACCCGCCAGAACTTCTGTAGCTAAATTATTTACGGCAGGCACTAAAGGACAGGAATACTTTTTATTATAAGCGCAATAAGGGTTATAAGCTCTATTAAAGTCAATTGTAATCGTATTTCCTTCCGGGATTCTCAAGTCTAGATATCTACCTCCTCCATAAGTCTGGGTCCCATTAGTAAGATCGGTAAACGGCAGAAAAAGGTAATCCTGGTATCCCTTTTCCTGAATTAACTCTGGACTTTGATAGACTTCTAAAGCGTGTTCTGTTCCATTCAACATAAACTTCACGACACCATACACCTTTTCTTTGGACTTTCTATCTGTGGTGGTTGGCATCAAAAAGGGAAGTGCATTTGGCGTTCGCTCCAAAGTTGCGGTTACCACATAATTGGTATCCGGTTCAAAAAAATCAAGTGTCTCAAAATCTATCCGAAATCTGTCTGGCAAAGGGGATTCTTCCGGATTTTTAAATTCTGCATTTAATTCCTCCTGAAATTTAAGAATCGCTACTAATTTATCGGATCTAACGGAGGATACCTTTTTATCCACCACATCATGGTATTTTTTACCGTCACCACAGCTTATATTAATAACCAATAAAACCAGTATGTAGCTTTTTATTCCGTTCATGTGATGTAATTTTTATAAAAATAGATTAGAACGGCAAGTATGCCAAAATGTTTGACACCTTCCTGCAGTTTTGAACCTATCCAAAAGAAGCACCTCCTCTTTATTCTTAGCAAGTTCCTTGGCACTTAAGGGATAACAAAAACGTCCTAGTTAATCTTGAATAATGTCGTAACGGGCAGATTTAAGATATTTTTCTACTATCGCATTAAATTCAGGCATAATCCTTAACAAAGCCGTATTTTCCAAGCTGTATAGCTGGTCCTTATTTTGATATCCATTCTTAAGTAATTCCTCCAAATAGAAAAGTGATGTGCCATAATCCTCTACCTCCGAACTATTGGAAATGACTTTAAGATAATACGTGAAATTTTGAGCATCTGTAATTGTCTTTAACATGTAGAGAAATGTCAAGGCTTCCATATCTATAACTTTTTCGTCGGAGGCGATTATATCAATGGTATCCTCAATTAAGGCATTTACGTAACCCCTGAGCCTTTTGGACATTTGCTGGTCGTACATGCTCGCACTTTTAGCTAGTTTATCCAACTCGTCCATTTGATAGTTCCACCAACCTAAATTATTGTAATTATAGGTCATTACATCCTCCTCTAAAAAGTAAACATAATCCTCTTTCGTAAAACTTTCCTTTAACAATACGTTATTCTGATTGCGCCTATTGGTTTTAAAAGAACTAGACCTACGCAGTTGTTTTCTAGCATCCTTTAACGAATCCAATTCCATAAAAGGGCTGTATAACCGAATCATTTCCGATAGCGCGAGCTCGGCCATTAATGGTTTTGAATTCGAAAACATGGTATTCGCCTCTAACATCGACTGTTTATAGGAGTTAGCTATTAAACTTTCATTCTTTGCGACTTCTCCTTTGGCCATGGCAGAGAGGGTCAACGTGTTCATAGCTTTAGCTATTAAAACCGTAGAGGGCCAATCATTCCCCCCATCAAATACTATAAGCTGATTTGGAAACTTTAATTGATCCAGTAGCTTGCGGGTCTCCATCATATCGATGAAGTTATAATCCTCACGACCTACGATACCTACAAAATAAAATGGATTCTTGGAGCTGAGAATATCTACGTTACCTACGGCCGCTCCACATGAAATTACGCCTTTAATACGCTTAACAAAGTTAGGGATTATGGATGCAAACCTTGCCGAATCAGAAAAACCAGCTGTATAGGTTCTGTCCTTTTGCAATGGCAACAGGTCATACACGGCATTAAAAAATCTATTCGCAATGAGAATATTCTCTGAAAGCGATAGTGTATCACTGGTATTGTTGGATGTAGCTAGAACATAACCCTCTTGCTCGGCCGCATCCCTAAACATGGACAAGGCCTGTTTTCCCTTACCTTCCATGTCGAAAACAAAGATCATTGGCCAGTTTTGGGAAACATCAAAAAAACTAGGGACATAAACGGAAAAGGACTCTTTTAAAGAATCGTTGATGACGATATTTTCAGTTATTGCACCCTTAGCTAGTTTAACTTTTTGGGCAAATAACAAACAGGGCAGTAAAAAAAGAAGGAGAATAGCATTTTTTTTCATAAAGAACCAGTAATCAAAAATCTAGCCAAAATATAATCCTAAAGTTAAGTATTTCATCCGTTCATTCTGTTTTTGAAATAAAAAACATGTACAAGCACTACAACTAAACGGGCTCGCTCCGGATAGGAGCATTGGCAACTACGTGTGATAGGACAATATTAGTCCTGGTTTCCCCATATTGGATAAGTTTATCAATAAATCTTTCTAAATGAAACTGGTCTTTAAGCACCACTTCCATTACGATATTTTCGTTACCGGTAATCCGATAGCAATTTATCACTTCATCAAAAGTAGGAACCAAAGCTAAAAAAGGTTTGAGTTTCCCCATAAAAGCCCTTAGGCTAATAATAGCTTTTAACTGATGACCGGTAAGCGAGTGCGATACCACGGTGTTATAACCTAAAAGAATTCCTGCGTCCTCCATTTTCTTAACCCGTTCTCCTACGGCAGGCGCTGTTAAGCCAACAGAGCGTCCGATATTCGCAAAGGATTCCCTTGCATTTTGTTGTAACCGGTTTAGTATTTTCCAATTAAGGGAATCTATCTTTACATTCGAATTCATAATGACTCATATTATTTACTTTCAAAAGTAAATTTAATAAATTGCTTTGTAACCAAAACAAAAATTCATGTATTGCTTAGTAACTTTATAAAATCAATAGTAATGAGTAATTTCAATGTCAAGTATAAATCTACAGCAACTTCCTATTTACAAAAAAGCGATGAATCTCTGTTTTATGAGCAGAGAAATCGCATCGTATGTTTCATTGAACAAAGATTTATTAAAACTTTACCAATCAAATAGCCTTAGGGATAGTATCGCAAATTCCCTGCTTACCGACGCAATCCTTATCCCACAAAAAATTGTAGCTGCCGAGTTTTCTAAATCGAGTTCTGAAAGAATTCAAACTATTTCCTTTATCAATATAATGATAAGAAACATTAACTCTTACTGTCTTGGACTCGAAAAAGACGGGGTAAAAGAAACAGAATACCTAAATCTTCTTCGTTCAGAAATACGAAGTTTTAGAAAACATTTCAAAAAATGGAAAACCACCTTAAATTAACTTCCAAGGAGGCATTTTCAAACAAAACAGCTTAAACGTGCACGAATAGTGATTTCCGATTCACGATAATAAGTTACTTTTGGGGACTAAAGTAGGTTATTTTGAAGGTTATTATTCGCATCAACTGTCCCGACAAAACAGGCATTATAAGTTCCGTTACCCAATTCATTCAATCAAGTTCAGGAAACATCGTATATCTGGATCAGCATGTAGATAAGTCCTCCAACGTATTTTTTATGCGTTTAGAAACTGATTTCGACCTAGCGTACTTTAATACAGAAACGTTCAAAAGCACTTTTGAAAAGGAAATAGCACTCCCCTACAAAATGCGCTGGAGTATTCATTTAGATGCCGTTAGACCCAGAATGGCGCTTTTCGTATCGAAGTATAACCATTGTTTATACGACTTATTAGGGAGGCACAAATCAGGAGAGCTTAATGTAGACATACCTTTTATACTAAGCAACCACCCAGACCTTAAATTTATTGCTGATCAGTTCAACATCCCATTTTATCACGTACCTTTTTCAAAAGATAATAGCGAGGAGGCAGAAAAAAAACAATTAGCCCTATTAACGGAATATCATATAGATTTTATAGTCCTTGCCCGTTACATGCAAATTGTAAGCAGTAGATTGATTAATGTTTTTCCAAATCGCATTATTAACATACACCATTCGTTTTTACCCGCCTTTGCAGGCGCAAAACCTTACCATGCGGCATTTAAAAGAGGGGTAAAAATTATTGGGGCAACCAGTCATTATGTAACCACAGATTTGGACGAGGGACCGATAATAGAACAGGACGTAATTCCAGTTTCACATTCCCATACTATTCCCGATTTTATTAGCAAAGGGAGAGACCTAGAAAAAATAGTGCTTGCACGGGCCATTAAGCTCCACGTGCTTAGAAAAACGATGGTCTACAACAATAAAACCGTTATTTTCTCGTAAAACCATTAACATTTAATAATAAATAAGATCATGAAAAAAATTGCACTCATCATCGGAATTACACTATTCGTATCTTGTACAGAACTGCAGCAGGTGGTAAACCAACTTCCGACAGGTACTTCTGCTTTAGGTAACGAAGAAATAGGAAACGGACTACGCGCGGCACTTGATAACGGTATTTCCAAACAGGTAAGTAGACTTACCAAAACAGACGGTTTTTTTAAAAACGAGTTGGTAAAAATTTTATTGCCGGAAGAACTTAGAAAAGTAGATAAAGCCTTGAGGGATATTGGCTTGGGCAATTTAGCTGATGAAGGATTAAAAGTACTCAATAGAGCAGCGGAAGATGCGGTAGCCGAAGCAACGCCCATATTTGTGAATGCCGTGAAGGAAATTACCTTTACCGATGCAAAAGCAATTCTTTTAGGAGATGATAACGCGGCCACTACATTTTTAAAAAACAAAACCACTACGGAGTTGTACGATAAGTTTAACCCTGTTATAAAATCTTCTTTTGAAAAAGTTGGAGCGGATAAGGTATGGGCCTCCTTAATTAACAAGTACAACGCAATCCCATTAACCTCAAACGTAAACCCTGATTTAACCGATTACGTAACACAGGAAGCACTAAAAGGTGTTTACACTATGATTGAAGTGGAAGAGAAGGAAATAAGAACCAAATCCACATCCAGAACTACGGATTTACTTAAAAAAGTATTCGCGCTTCAAGATTAAAAACCACCTGAAACAATATTCTTAAAAATACTCCGTTACAATTATTGAGTTTCAAGTGTTTACTAAAAAATTAACATAGTTAGATTTCATTTTTTTGGTAAGTAATTTTTGAGTTAGTTAGTTAGTTTAAAACCGGTGGGAGCACCGGTTTTTTTATTTTGAAGCTTTTACGATCTGCTACTGCACTAGGCAAAAACCATACACAGTGAGAAATACAAGAGGTAATGAATGAATAAAACGCTACTTCATGATTGTCTTAGTACATAAACAAAAGACTCAAAATTCAAAACTTCAAAAAAAAAATCGACTCAGAATTCAATACAAATATTGAGAATTTTATTGTGTTAACACAGACATAGGGAAACTAAAAATCACACTAGGCTTTACTCTTGCCCATCCCAATCAAATAACCTATAACCATATTATTAAATAACTGTGGTTGTTCAATATTAACGACATGCCCACAATCCTGAATAATAAACAGGTTCGATGTTTTATGTGTAGATGTAATCTTTTTAATTGTAGGTAAAAACAAATAATCCTCTTCACCCATTACATATAAGGTAGGTATCTTAATATCTGCAGATCTAAAAAAACGCAATAAGGGATTAATTTCAGAAGTAAGTTTAAACCAGCGAATAAATTCTTTTTGATATAGTTTCTTTGCCTCCCTAACAAATAACAAACGTGATTCCCTATGGTTCCTATTTGGCATAATTACGAAAGCAAAAAATTTATAAAGCCATAAATAAGGAACTACAGATTTGAAAACAACACCTAAACGCATTAAAATCTGCGAGCGCAAATTCAATTTCATTATCGCCCCACCCATTATCATACTTTCGACTCTGTGAGGGTGGTTTTCCGCCAAATTTCGAATTAAGATAGTACCTAAAGAGATCCCAATAAAATGAGATTTATCTATTTTTTCAAAGTCTATTACCTCCAATATGTCGTTTGTAATAGAATCAAACGTATACTGATCACTAAAAGCATTTTTAAAATTGGGTTTAGAATCGCCATGGCCACGTAAATCCAATAACAGAATATTAAAAAATTTCCTAAACTCCCGAACCTGTTTATACCAAATAGAAGAACTTCCTCCGGCCCCATGAACAAAGGTGACCCATGTTGAAGAATCCTTATGAATGTATTTTGTATAGTTTAACAATGTACCGTTAGGATAGTTTTAATAAAGCTTAACTAGCAATGTATATAATCTTTTTGAATTCAAAGCGTTTTCATTAAAAAATAATGTAAACGACTTTCGGTTTTAACGCATTGCTAGTAATTTTGTTAAAAAAAAGACAAATTACCTGATTATTAGTTGTGTAGCAAAGGAGTCAACATCCAAAAACCGTTATCGTACGTATATTTGTTAGAACAATTATTTAATTATGGAAAAGCAATATTGTAAAGTAGGAACGGTAACTCCCATAGCAGCAAAACCTGATGCTATAACCATGTTGGAATATCAATACCAAAATTTTGTAGACAAGGCTTCAAACATTCAGTATTCAAATACCAAGCTTGGTGATTTTTTTGAACTTAAGGCAAAAAAAATACAAAAAGCTTTACAAGAACTGGTTTAAGTTATTGTAATTTAGAAAGCTCATGCATCATTTGCGTTTGTAATTCTAAGGCCTTTGCTTTAGCAGCTTCTGCAAAATCTCCCTTGTTGGAAGCATAGATTATTGCACGAGAAGAATTTACCAAAAGGCCAACTTCGTTTGTAATACCGTATTTACAGACTTCGGCAAGACTACCTCCTTGTGCTCCGACTCCCGGAACCAATAGAAAACTATTTGGAACAATCTCGCGTATTTCCTTCAAGTATTCTGCTTTAGTTGCACCAACTACATACATCAAATTCTCGGCACCCAAGTAATTCACAGAAGTCTTTAGTACTTGTTTATAAAGTTCCAAACCATCTAATTCTTTAGTTTGAAAGTCAAAGGCACCAATGTTTGAAGTCAAGGCCAATAAAATTGTATGCTTACCTTCAAAGGCTAAAAAGGGTTCCACGGAATCTTTACCCATGTACGGGGCAATAGTTATAGCGTCGAAGTTTAACTCTTCAAAAAATGCCTTCGCGTAACGGGTGGATGTATTTCCAATATCTCCCCTCTTTGCATCCGCAATGGTAAATACTTCTGGATACTCTTTGTTCAGGTAGGCTATTGTTCTCTCCAATGCATTCCAACCTTTTATGCCATACGCCTCGTAAAAGGCGGTATTTGGCTTGTAGGCTACACATAGATGATGGGTAGCGTCTATAATAGCTTTGTTAAAAGCAAAAATAGGATCCTCCTCTAGTAATAAATGTTTTGGAATCTTATCTAAGTCAGTGTCTAAACCAACACATAAAAACGATTCTTTTTTACGAATCTGTAATACTAATTCTTTTGCAGTCATAAATTACACGCTTTCTTACTAGATCTTTAGCTTAACTGAATACGTGAGCTAGTCCTATCTTCAACAATCAATTAAAGGTCAACTCCTAAAATATCTCTGAAGCCTCTTTCAGTTTTTCCGTGTTTTCAACTAGGCTCAATTCGTCTATTATCCTCTGAATATCTCCATCAATTATATTGGACAAATCATACAGGGTAAGTCCAATGCGGTGATCCGTAACCCTACCTTGCGGATAATTATAGGTCCTAATCTTGGCGGAACGGTCTCCACTACTAACTTGTGAATTTCGTTTGGCGGAGTCCTCTTCCTGCTTCTTTGCCAACTCCATATCATACAGCCTAGAACGCAACACCTTAAATGCCTTGTCCTTGTTTTTATGTTGCGATTTTTGGTCTTGACATTGAGCAACCAAACCTGTAGGAATATGTGTTAAACGAACAGCGGAATATGTAGTATTAACGGATTGACCACCTGGACCTGAGGAACAAAAGAAATCTATTCGCACGTCCTTTGGATCTATTTGCACGTCAAAATCTTCCGCTTCAGGCAATACCATTACCGTAGCGGCACTAGTATGTACCCTACCTTGTGTCTCGGTCTGCGGAACACGTTGTACCCTATGTACACCTGCTTCAAATTTCAAAGTACCGTACACATCCGTTCCAGAGACCTCAAACTGGACTTCTTTAAATCCACCGCTGGTACCCTCGCTTAAATCTATAACGTTAGTTTTCCATCCTTTACTTTCACAATATTTTGTGTACATACGAAACAGATCCCCCGCAAAAATACTAGCTTCATCTCCTCCAGTTCCTGCTCGGATTTCCACAACAACATCTTTTGCGTCTTCGGGATCTTTAGGAATAAGCATCAATTTTATTTCCTCTTCCAACTTTGGGAATTCAGACTTGGCATCCTCCAACTGCATTTTGGCCATTTCTACCATTTCAGCATCACTACCGTCTGAAATTATTTCCTCCGCTTCAGCAATATTATTGGTTAGCTCCATGTAGTAGTCGCGCTTGGCAACCAAAGCTTTAAGATCACTATACTCTTTTGTAAGCTTAACATATCGCTTTTGATCTGTTATGATGTCCGGTTGAATAATCAAATCGGAAACCTCATCAAAACGCTGTTTTACGATGTTTAATTTGTCTATCATATAAGCACTTCACTTGTACTGCGAATTTACAATAAATTTGTACATTTAACGGGATAGGCACTAGTATTGAACTCTTAGTTTTTAGTTTGAAAAAAATCACCTTAATATGTAAGTTTTATATTCGATATCTACTAATATCACTGGGACTAACCGTTTTCTTATTGGTTTTAAAATTCCCACTATTTGCATTACTCGGGATCAAATTCTTATTATTTACAGTGTTGTATCTGATATATTTTGAAACTAAACTGCAACAACAACTCACTTTTTATCAAAATTTCGCAATTTCCCAAATCACCCTTTTTTTAGGAAGTTTTATGGTAGACGCAATACTCTCATGCCTAATTTTTTATACAACAAAACTGTTTTGACACTAGAATTAGACAACATAGAGCTAAGCTATAACCACAAGAAAATTCTAAGAGGCATCTATCTTTATGGAAAAACTGGAGAAGTAACAGGTATATTGGGTAGAAATGGCAGCGGTAAAACTTCATTACTTCGAATTCTGTTCGGAAACCTAAATGCAAAATACGGAAATGTTAGACTGGACGGCATCCATCAACAACAAAAGCTTTTTAAGTCCGGAAAGGCCGCCTATCTGCCTCAACACAGCTTATTGCCTAGTGATATTAAAATGCAAGAAGCTTTTAAAACCTTTAATATAAATTGGATAGCATTCACCTCTATCTTCAATTCTTTCGAACGATATAGGAATTGGAGCGCAAGAAAACTATCCTCTGGCGAATTACGGTTGGTTGAAACCTATCTTATTCTAAATTCCAATAAAAAAATTATTCTTTTAGACGAGCCTTTTTCCTTTATTTCGCCCTTATATGTAGATAGGATAAAATCCATAATAAACGAGAAAAAAGCAAAAAGCGCCATACTTATTACCGATCATTTTTATGAAGTGATTTTAGAGGTTAGCGACCATATTTACCTAATAAAAAATGGCTGTTCAAAAAAGGTGTTTTCAAAAACGCAATTGCAAGAAGAAGGGTATTTAACTTAACAAGGTATATCCAACTTAATATCGCTTAACACTGGACGTCTTTTGCTTCATTACAAATTAACAATCTAGCATCAAGGAATCTTATCCAGGATTATCCCATTACTTTTAAAAAGTTTGTTATCGGAATCTAAAATAATAACTTCTGTGCCTGCTAACTGATTTATCAAGGCCAAACCTTGGTCCCTTCCCATACCCATGATTGCTGTGGCAAGTGCGTCACAAAATTCCGCACTTTTAGAAAACACGGAAACTGTCTGAATTCCAGTGGAAGGGTAGCCCGTTATTGTATTAATAAGGTCTGTGTATTTTTTTCCATTTATTCTCACAAATTTTTCGGAATTCCCAGCGGTAGCTACAGAAGATTCCAACAAGGGTATCCATGAAAAAATAGTATCGCTACTATTTGGGTTTGCAATACCGATTAGCCATTTTTCTCCACTTTTCTTTTTCCCCCAAGTAGTAACATCACCCGCTGCATTTATCATACCGGCTGCTACCTGTTTAGAAACCAATAATTCCTTGGCCTTATCTGCTGCATATCCCTTTCCAATGGCTCCAAAAGAAATTTTCATTCCCTTTTGTTTTAAGAATACGGAATGGTTGGAGGCATCAAGAATTATCTTTTCATGACCTACATTGCCTTTTGCCTCTAAAATCATTGATTTCGTGGGCATTTGAGACATGGTACCGTCAAACTTCCACACGGCATCCATTCCTGCATATGTAATATCAAAAGCACCGTTTGTTATTTCCGAAATCTGTTTGGAGCGCTCAATAAGCTTAAAAAGTTCCAAGCTAACCTTTACAGGCTTAATACCAGCATTTCTATTGATCAAGGAGGTTTCGGAGTCGGTATCCCATGAGGATATCAATTTTTCTATTCTTTTAATTTCGCCTACCGCTTCCTGTATGTTAATATATCCTAGCTCCTCATCAACCGTAACTACTGTTATATCAAATCGGCTACCCATAAGGGTCATCGATTTTTGAACCGTAACATAATCCTTATTTTGTGCTCTAACACTTTGAGAAAAAACACATAGAAACGCACCAAATACAAGAAGTCTCCTTAAGCGGTATTTACCGATAAAAAAATTTACAAAAGAAAAATACGCCCCCAAAAAAGACAAGAAAACAAAGCAAAAACTATTCATGGGAACTGGGGAGCTTTGCATTGATATCGGGTTAGTCTCAGAAAGAGTAAAGTATTACTCAAAAACACGAAGAATGTTCCCGTTTAGTTCCGTACTGTATATTTTTAAAGGCCTCGGTGTACTGTTCGGAATAGTATTCAACGGCGTACCATCTTGACCAAAACGGGATCCATGAACGTCACAATAGAAAAAACCACCATCTTGGTTTATAAATTCTACAGCATCATACTGCTCATGGCTACAGACTTGCGTAGCGGCTACAAAATCACCTTCTAGGTTCTTTACTACCACCACTAAATTCTTACGTATGAATCCCCCATTGCTCCCTAAATTAGAGGCTTCGGAACTCGTTAAATCTATAGTGAAATCTACATTTGTTGGCGGAGTCACTATATTTCCTTCATTTTCCTCATCCTTGGAGCATCCTCCCAGACACGGAAAAGTAATGGCAAAAGCGGCACCTGCACCTAAGGTTCTTAAAAATTCCTTTCTTTCCATAACAGCTATTTGTAATAAATAACGCAGGATTATTAACAATCGTATGCCTTAATATGTAAAGGTACCGTAGCTACTTTGAATAGTTAGCTTTTTTGTTTCCGAAGCCTCTACCCTTCCAATAATTTGGGCATCTACCCCAAAGGCCTTGGATATTTCTATAACCTCTTTGGCCAACTCCGGATTCAAATAAATTTCTAGGCGATGGCCGCAATTAAACACTTGGTACATTTCTTTCCAGTCTGTACCGGACTGCTCTTGTATTAATTTAAACAAAGGTGGAATGTCAAACAAATGGTCTTTCACAATATGCAGATTATCTATAAAATGAAGAATCTTGGTTTGGGCACCACCACTACAATGTACCATCCCGTGAATATCTGCATTACTATATGTACTCAATATTTTCTTTACTATTGGCGCATAGGTTCTGGTTGGTGAAAGGACCAATTTACCTGCATCCAAAGGGGATCCCGGAACAGCGTCAGTAAGATTTGTATGTCCTGAATAGACTAAATCCGCTGGAACTTCCGCATCAAAACTCTCAGGGAATTTATACGCTAAATAGTTGGAAAAAACATCGTGACGAGCGGAAGTAAGTCCGTTACTTCCCATACCGCCATTGTATTCTTTTTCATATGTTGCCTGACCAAATGAGGCCAAGCCAACAATAACATCTCCCGCTTTTATATTCGCGTTATCAATTACGTCACATCTTCTCAATCTTGCCGTTACTGTAGAATCTACGATAATAGTCCGAACCAAATCTCCTACATCGGCAGTTTCACCACCTGTTGATCGAATAGTTATTCCATGTTCTGCCAAATCCGATATCAACTCTTCTGTTCCATTGATTATGGCAGACAGTACCTCCGCGGGAATTTTATTCTTGTTTCTACCTATCGTGGAAGATAACATAATATTGTCGGTAGCGCCTACGCAGATTAAATCGTCAATATTCATAATAAGGGCATCTTGAGCAATCCCCTTCCAAACCGATATATCCCCGGTTTCCTTCCAATACATATAAGCTAAAGAGGATTTGGTTCCGGCCCCATCGGCATGCATTACCAGACAATAGTCCTCGTCTCCAGTTAAATAGTCAGGAACGATTTTACAGAATGCCTTAGGAAAAAGCCCTTTATCTATATTTTTTATTGCGTTGTGAACATCTTCCTTAGCAGCAGAAACGCCTCGCTGCGAATATCTTTCACTTGTGGATGAGGACATAATAATGATTTAGGGCAAAAATAAAGGATTTGCTTGAAAGTCTACCTTGAAAAACCGTTTAGAAACGTTGAACTGATCTAAGGGCTATTTAACAAAAAGTAACTCTCTATATTTTGTTAACGGCCATAGTTGATCATCTATCAGTTTTTCCAATTTATCGGAATGTTTTCTAATTCCATCAAAATAAGGTTTTACATTGTTACAATAGGCCTCCGCTTTCTTTTTACTATCCCCAATAATGTTTGCCTTTCGCCTAGCTTCGGTCATAGCATCCGTCATTTTTTTAAGCTCCACCAAGTGCTCTCCAATTTCTTCTATCATCGACAATTGACCTTCCGAGAATTTCTTATACGCCGCTCCGTATATTTCCTTTAAACCTGTAACATTGGTAATGAGCTTATTTTGATAGGCAATTGCTGAAGGAATAATGTAGCCGTAAACCAGCTCATCATATACACGGCCCTCTATTTGTACATTTAAAATATAGGTATCCAACTCCACTTCTAATCGTGCTCCTACCTCTATTTCGCTCATTACCTTGGTGTCCTTAAAAAGCGCCAAGCTTTCCTTGGAAGTCATTACCTGCAATGCGTCAGGGGTATTCTTATTATTACTTAGTTTTCTCTTTTTAGCCTCATTTTCCCAGTCTTTGCTATACCCATCTCCATCAAAACGAATACGTTTAGATGTTTTGATGTATTCTCGTAAAACATTGAAAACGGCCTCGTCCTTTTTTAGACCCTTCTTATCGATAAGGACATCCACTTCTTTTTTAAATTCTTGTAGCTGTTTTGCAACTATGGTGTTTAACACCGTCATAGGTTTAGCCGAATTGGTTTTTGCGCCCACACCGCGCATTTCGAACTTGTTTCCCGTAAAAGCAAAAGGGGAGGTTCGGTTACGATCTGTATTGTCTAAAAGTATTTCCGGTATTTTACCTACTACATTTAATTTCAGCTCCGTTTTTTCTTGTGGAGATAATTTCCCTTTTGAAACACCTTCCAACTCATCTAATACGCCGCTTAATTGAGAACCTATAAAAATGGAAAAAATGGCCGGTGGCGCCTCATTTGCCCCTAATCTATGATCGTTACTCGCCGATGCAATAGAGGAACGCAGTAATTCTTCATAGGTGTCAACTGCCTTAATCGTGTTTATGAAAAAAGTAAGAAATTGAAGGTTCTTCATGGGTGTAGATCCCGGACTCAGAAGATTAACCCCTGTATCGGTAGCCAAAGACCAGTTGTTATGCTTGCCTGAACCGTTTATGCCCTCAAATGGCTTCTCATGGAACAACACTTTAAACTTATGTTTGTCCGCTATTTTATCCATCACATCCATCAATAAGAGATTATGATCTACTGCGAGGTTCGCTTCCTCGAATACAGGCGCTAATTCAAATTGGTTAGGTGCTACTTCGTTATGTCTGGTTTTTACTGGAATACCAAGTTTTGTGCACTCTTTTTCCAAATCACTCATAAAACTGAGTACTCTAGTAGGTATCACTCCGAAATAATGATCATCCAATTGCTGCCCTTTGGCTGCTCCATTGCCAACTAGCGTTCTACCCGTTAAGACGATATCCGGTCTAGATTGCGCCAAGGCCTTATCTATTAAAAAGTACTCTTGTTCCCAACCTAATGTAGCATTTACTTTAGAAACATTTTTATCAAAATAACGTGCTACCGCCGTAGCGGCTTCATCAACGGCTGCCAAAGCTCTTAATAACGGTGCCTTATTGTCTAACGCTTCCCCCGTATAAGAGACAAATATGGTAGGGATACACAAGGTTGTCCCATAAATAAAGGCCGGAGAGGTAGGATCCCATGCGGTATAACCTCTAGCTTCAAACGTGTTTCTTATACCTCCACTTGGAAAACTGGAGGCATCTGGCTCTTGCTGTACCAATTGACCGCCACCAAATTTTTCCAAAGCTGTACCATCGGGAAGCAAATCAAAAAAAGCATCGTGCTTCTCCGCAGTGGCACCCGTTAATGGCTGAAACCAGTGGGTATAATGCGTTGCTCCCATAGAAATTGCCCAGCCTTTCATCGCTTCCGCCACTTGATCGGCAATTCTCCGATCTATCTTAGAGCCTGATGAAATAGCACTTTTTACACTATCCAAAGCATCTTTAGTAAGGTACTGAAGCATTCGTTTATCGTTAAACACATTACTTCCAAAGAGGTCTGATCTTCTAGATATTTCCTCAATAGGAATAGACGTTCTCGTGGTACTGTAAGCTAGTGCCTTAAATCTGCTTAATGACATAGGTATATTTTATTAATTTGACAAAATTACGATCTTAAATTATATATATCGTAAAACACCCTAAAAAAAACAGGGGTCTATCGATTTTATTTAAATTTTTATCGATTTAACCCCTTAAAAATTTATATAACTAAACAAAAAACATATTTTTGTATGTCTTTTTACTAAAAAAATATAACTACCACACATTATGAGCAAAACAAAATTAGAATACATCTGGTTAGATGGTTACTTTCCAACACAAAATATGAGAAGCAAAACCAAAGTGGTAAATAACTTTGGCGGCAAATTAGAAGATTGCCCAATGTGGTCTTTTGATGGAAGTTCAACAAGACAGGCCGAAGGAGGTTCTTCGGACTGCCTATTAAAGCCTGTTGCTATTTATCCGGATCCAGCTAGAAAAGACGGATTTCTAGTTATGACAGAGGTTTTAAATGCAGATGGCACTGCACACGTATCCAATGGTAGGGCTACCATTGATGATGATGACAACGATTTCTGGTTTGGTTTTGAGCAAGAGTATTTTATAATGGATACTGCCACACAGCTACCCTTAGGCTTTCCTATTGGTGGTTATCCCGCACCACAGGGCATGTACTACTGTTCAGTAGGTGGAAAAAACACACATGGTAGAGATCTAGTTGAGGAGCATGCGGACCTTTGTATCGCAGCAGGACTTAATTTTGAAGGTATAAACCAAGAAGTTGCTTCCGGACAATGGGAGTTCCAATTGTTCGCCAAAGGCGCACAGAAAGCGGGTGATGAAATTTGGATTGCACGATACTTACTGGATCGATTAACCGAACAATATGGCTACTATATTGAATACCATCCAAAACCATTAGGAAAAGATATGGACTGGAACGGATCTGGAATGCACGCCAACTTCTCTAATTCAACATTGAGAACTTGTGGCGACAGAGCTACATATGAAAAGATATGCGAAGCGTTTAGACCCGTAGTAAAGGAGCACATAGCCGTATACGGAGAATTTAATGACCAACGTTTGACCGGACTTCACGAAACTGCTGCGATTACAGATTTTAGCTTTGGTATATCGGATAGAGGTGCATCTATACGTATTCCTATCGCTACCGTAGAAAGCGGATGGAAAGGATGGTTAGAAGACAGAAGACCAGCATCTAATGGCGATCCGTACAAAATCGCTGGAAGAATAATTAAAACGGTCAAAAGTGCAAAGCTTTAATATTGTTGTTTAAGTTTATATAAAAACGCCTTGGAAATTCCAAGGCGTTTTTTAATTATCGATTTTTTTAAGCGGTGTATTCATCCAATACTCATCAAAATTATCTGG
>CAYGUY010000050.1:0-26274 GCA_964353165.1 uncultured Maribacter sp. | reverse complement strand
TAGAAATCCCTGTTCAGTCCGCGGAGGATCTGTCTCCATTTTTCATCGTCATTGACCAATTGGCGTATGGTGTGCAATAGGTTGGAGCCTTTGTAATACATGTCACCGGAGCCCTCGGAGTTTACACCGTAGGTGCCAATTACTGGGCGGTCGTTCTTAATGTTCTGGCGCAGTCCCTGAACATATGCATTGGCGGCCTCGGTTCCAAAATGGTAGTCCAGAAACAGATTTTCGGAGTAGGAGGTAAAGCCCTCGTGCACCCACATATCCGCAATATCTTTATAGGTAATGTTATTGGCGAACCACTCGTGACCTGATTCGTGTATCAATAAAAAATCGAACTTTAGTCCCCAACCGGTACCGGACAAATCCTTGCCCAAGTAGCCTTTCTTCCATTGGTTGCCATAGGTAACGGAGCTTTGGTGTTCCATGCCCAGATAAGGGACTTGCACCAGTTTAAAACTATCTTCGTAAAAAGGGTAGGGCCCAAACCAGTGTTCAAATGCCGCCATCATTTTAGGGGCGTCCTTAAAGTGTTCCTTGGCTTTTTCCAAATCGTCCCGTAGCACCCAATAGTCCATATCCAATTTCCCGTTTTCACCGTCAAAGGTTTCTCCAAAATGAACGTAGTCGGCAATATTTACGTTTACGCCGTAGTTGTTAATAGGGTTGGAAACGAACCAGTGGGAGGTATTGGTTTCCTTATCCAACTTGCGCAACCTACCGTTGGCTACATTGGTGAGTCCCATGGGTACTTTTACGCTAATGAGCATACTATCTACTTCGTCGTACATATGGTCCTTATTAGGCCACCAGACACTAGCGCCCAATCCTTGGCATGAGGTGGCTACAAAGTGTTTGCCATTGTCGTCTTTCTTCCATGAAAACCCACCGTCCCAAGGTGCACGAACGGCCTCCTTTGGGTGACCGGAGTAATGCACTATGATTTCGTTGAAGTCACCTTTTTTCTGTGCCTTTTTTAATGTTACAAAGTGTGCATTTCCGTTAGAACGTATATTTAAAGCTTTGCCGTCCTGCGTTACTTTTGCTATTTTCAACGGCGGTTGAAGGTCTACTTGTAGCACCTGATTTTCGGTCAGTACTTTGTAGCGGATGGTATTGGTGCCTGCAATATACTTTTCATCCGGCTTTACCTCAATATCCAAGTGGTAGTAATTCAAGTCCCACCACGCCCGTTCCGAGGTTATGGTTCCCCGTAAGGTATCCTGGTCGGTAAATTGTTTTTTCTCTACTTGGAGTTGGGCTTGCATATAATTGGCAGAGCAAAAAATAACTAGGGGAATTAAAACTCTTGCGATATTCATGAACAATAATTTTATATTAAAATAAGGGGAGCCACTATTCTGATGATTCCTCACGGTTTAATAAATGACTACCTAAAAATCCCATTTGGAAATACAACCGGACTTTCAAATCCGTCCCTAGCCACAGCCGATACTCCAAAAAAGTAGTTGTCAATGACAATTCCATTTAAGGTAAACTCCGTCACATCGCCCACAAAGCGACTGTTGTCCCAAGTTGGGGAAGTGGTGTCTCTCCAATAGATTTTATAGCCTGCTGCGCCGTCTACCTTGCTCCATTTGAACTTGGCGGAAGGTTCTACGATACCACCAATCTGAACTTCTTTAGGAGCCGGTGGTGCCCATGCCAAAGATGCCATATTGATAGCGTTAACGGCTGTTAATTTGGCTGCGTAATCAAAATTAACGTGTTCCAATACATCGCCAAAGGCAATCCCATCTTCTATCCGAATATCCTGATGCTGTTGGGTATAGTTTTCGTGCGCCTCCATAATACGGATTCCCGCGAAACCGGCATCGTTAAAAGGCCTGTGGTGTCCGCCTCGGCCAAAACGGTCCAAGCGGTAAATCATCATGGGGTTCATATCTGGCATGTAGGTTTTGGTGGTTTTATGCACGTAGCGGGCCAATTGTCTGGAAATTCCGTCTACCTCGCCACCATAAAAACGTCTTGCGTTTCGTTCCTTTTCGGTCTCGGTGGGCGGCACGGGTTCGGAAAATATCCTAAAATCGGTACTACTTGTTATGCCATCTACCCCCGTAATGTTCCCTATCATATCGTTATTAAAAATACCAATGATTTCCCATCCCTGTTCTTTGGCATAGGCTGCCATACCTTTACCACCAAAGAGCCCTTGTTCTTCACCGGAAAGCCCCATATAAATGACGCTGTTTTCAAATTTGTAGTTAGAAAGCACGCGTGCCGCCTCTAAGGCCCCGGCCATTCCGCTGGCATTATCGTTGGCACCGGGGGAATCGTCCGTAAAGTTCGTGGGGTCGCTCACCCGGGAATCAATATCCCCGCTCATGATGATAAACCGGTTAGGGTATTTGGTGCCTCTCTGGATGGCGAGAACGTTTACGATTTCCACATCTTTTACAATACGGCCGTTCGCACCTTTATTTACCAAATCTTTCTGGTACATCACATCTAAACATCCATTGCATGCGGCGGACGTTTTTTCAAATTCCGATTTTATCCATCGTCGAGCTGCGCCGATACCGCGCGTTTGAGAAACCGTATCGCTTAGGGTATGACGGGTTCCAAAATTGGCCAACGTTGTAATATCCTGTTCTATACGATCGGCGGATACGGCATTGATAATGTCGTAGATGCGTTGGTCTTGTTGGGCAGAAATGGTAAACAAGCTAAGCAGTAAGCCTAAAAGGAGAAATTTTTTCATTTTAAAATGGTTTTTCGATTTTTATAGAATAAATAGCTGTGAACGGAACAAAATGGACCTAACAAGGCGTACAGGATGCCAGGTAAGCCAAAACTTAACCCAATTTGTGAGTAGGCAGTAACTATTGAAATAATGCCTACTAGTGTAAAAATGGCAAAGTGTCTGGTGTAAAAAAGGAGGTTGTTCGATGTTTCTAATTGCTTTTCTTTTTGATGGGCACGGTAATACATTAATGAAAAACAAAGAAAGATTAGGGAAAATCCAATGCCGTATAATTCAAACAAACCAGCGAGTTTATCAGGTGTCATTCCTTGAGTCTTAAACCATGAATTTACCAAGGATTTTAAAGGAAACACATAGTATAATACAACGAATAAAAGGATGCCGTTCAAGGCAATAATCCAGTTGTCCATGTAGTTGATTCTTCGGAAAAAATTGTAGTGCAAAAACCAAAAGGTCAAAAGGACGAAGAAACTAATGGCGAAACCTGTGAATAATTTAAAATCTACATCAATGATGGAATCCGAGGCGTTAGTTCCAAGACTAACAACCAGTAAGGTAGCAGCAAACGCAAAAACGGCATCGCTTAGCGCTTCTATTCTACCTATGTTATGGGGTTTTTCCATCCTTCCCAAATGTATTAAATTTTATCGTTTTTATGTCCCGATACCTGCCATAATCCTACTAAAGGGCCTATACCCAAAACAACGAAACAATATATGGTGTCAATGCCTTCCGTGATAGCGGCGAGCAGTTGAATGCTAATAATGGTAATGGCAAAGCCTATGCAGTTGACCAAGGTCAATGCGGTTCCTTTAATCTCTGCCGTTACGGCCGTGGCTACCAGGTTTGAAAACTGTGGGGAATCTGCCGTTACCGCCATGCCCCATAAGCACCATCCGCCTAAAAACAGGAATACATTGGCCTGAAATAATAGGGGAGAGGCAAGGCAAAAAATTCCCGAGAGCAGTAGTGCACAAAAGGCAACTTTTTTACTACCGTAGCGTTGGGACAGGAGTCCGCCTACGGCACAGGAAAAGGCGCCCAGGCTTATCACTATACCCGTCCACAAGGGTACAGAAACCTGATGACCGGAAAGCCGATTAAAACTTTGTATGGCAAAAGGCGTAAAGGCCCAAAAGGCATAGAGCTCCCACATATGGCCAAAATAACCGAAGGCGGCCCGTCTAAAATTGGAAATTTGAAAAAGTCGGAATCCAGCGGATAATTGCAACTGCGTACTTTTTTTTCTAAAGGGACCGTTAGGTACGAGCAAAACTAAAAGGATTCCTCCTAATACGGTCAATACCGAAGTAGTGGCGATAATTAAGCTTGGATTTTTGCCAAAATTGGTTCCGTTCAGTAGAAAGGGAAAGGCGGTTCCCAATACTAGTGCGCCTACTAAAAAACCCAGTGCTTTTCCAAGGCCTTTTTCGTAATAGTCGGCCGCAATTTTCATCCCTACGGGATAGATGCCGGCCAGAAAAAATCCGGTACCAAAACGTGCCGTTAGCAAGCCCCACTCGGTAACGGTTTCCGGCAATAAGTATAAATTGCAACCTGCAGCCAAAAGCGCACAGATAAAGAATACTTTTGATGGCGAAAAACGGTCTGCCAGCATCAAAAGTGCAAAAACCAAGGTTCCTGTTATAAAGCCGAATTGTACCGAGGAGATGATGTAGCCCACCAGTTCCGAACCGAGACCCGTTTTGAAAATGAGTTCATCAATAATAGTGTTCCCAGCAAACCATGGCGAAGTACACGCAAATTGCGAAAGGATGATTACGGGAAGGATGTATGGTTTTTGTTTCAATCTTGCGGTTATCGAACGAAGGTTACTTTAGCAATCTTTCCGTTTTCAACTTCGTAAATGGCTACAGCAGTGAATGTATTGCCATTGCGGCTTACTTCTTCCCTATCAATGACCGTATTTCCTATTACGATTCTATTACTTATATCGGCATGCAAATCGGGTGTCGAAACAAACAAACGGGTATATTCTTCACGCATAGCGGCCAAGCCATCTGTAATAAGGGTATTTGGAAAATTATAGAGTTTGATGTCGTTGGTGTAAGTCGCTAAAAAACCTTCAATATCCGCTTCATTATAGGCATCCAACTGTTTTTGTACGATGACTTCTGGATCCTCTTCAAACTTTTTGTCACTAATAAAACGCATGCTTTTTATAAGCCCATCAACCTCATATACCGCCACTTGTATATTTTGTTTGTCATTAAGCGTTACTACTTCTTGGTCTATGACTGTAGACCCGATCACTATTCTATTTGCAACCTTAACCTCTATATTAGGTGTTCTTTCATAAAACTTCTTATAGCCTTCTTTCATTTCTTGTCTGCCCACCGAAATTGTGTCCGTGGGGTAATTCGTAACTAGAACGTTATTGGTGTAGCAGTTCACAAAACCGTCTAGGTCTCTTGCATTGAAACGCTCTACTTGTTGCTGGACAATCTTGTCGGGACTGGGTTCGGCGACGATTACCAATTTTTTTCCAGCTGGACTTACAGCCAAACGGGAAATGTTGTAAAGCTCCAAGGGTTCAAATTGATGAAATAACTCCCAGGTTTTAGCAGTATCCGCTTTTACTTGAAACAGAGTAGTCCCATCTCCTGCGAGAAGATTATTCTCAGTCAGCCAGGCCATGTCTTCTAGACCTTTGCCTAAATATTGCAGCGTTTTTGTGGCTCTCGTTATCGGATTCAAGGATTTTATGGCGGCAGTTACTCCGGCCTTACTGATATAACTTACCAAATCGCTATTAGGAATCTTGTGCAATGATCTCCCAACATTTTTTTCTACAGTATAATTTGTTCCTTCGATTATATTGGCCACAACCAAATCCATCCGGTTTTCAATTAGCACGGTACAAACTAGAATATGATCGTTGTACCACACGTGATAACCTACTTTTAAATCTTTGATAAGTTCTTTGGACATTCCAGATCGTAAATCATACTCATATAATCTTTGAAGTCCATCTACATCCAATCGAATTGCGGAAACCGCCTCTTTCCCCGGGATTTTAAGGGGAGAATATTCACTACCATCTGGGGTATTGGAAATCCATGTTTTGGTTAGTTTGGGTATAGAATACAATGCAATATCGGTCTGACCGTTTCTGGTAGACGAAAATAGTATACGATTCTCATCCAGAAACGAGGGTTGATTGTCGTAGCCCTCGTTATTTGAAATATTGAGCGGTATACCCAAGGTCATTCCCTTTTCATTAGGTAATATATCCAACAGATATATTTCTGTCTCCTTCTGCGCCACAATAACAAAGGGGGTTATACAGGCGAGGAGTATTTTCAAGGCAGCTATTTTCATAGAGTTGGCTGGTTTAAGATGCCCTTAAATTAGCGTTTCTCCGCAAAGCGTGCTAAAATATCTCGCACGTTTTTGGTATTGTCCACAAAATATTTCGCCTGTGTTTTTTGGCGACCCACCTTTACGGTAACGGAATCTTCCGGCAGTTCTTGGAACATAAACTCATCTGTCCAATCATCTCCGATTGCAAATACGAAGTCATAGTCCTGTTCGGCGTATACCCGCATGGCTGCCCTTCCTTTGTTAACGTTACTGCTTTTGATTTCCATGACCTTGTTTCCATTCAGTACGCTTAAATCGTCATTAGCGATAAGACTCGTTAATACAGTATTGAGTTCCACGGAGCGTTTTTGGCCAAAATCAGGGTCGGTATTGCGGTAATGCCAAGCCAGTGAATAGTTCTTTTCTTCGATAAAACTACCGGGAGTACGGTCTACAAAAGATTCTAACACAGGTAATATTTTTGCCATCCAATCCTTCTTAACAGTTTCCAACATACGAAACTCTTTTCCACCTTGAGAAAGCCATACGCCATGTTCTACGATCATGTTATATTTTTTGGGAAGGAACCATTTTGTAAAGGTTTCCTTGTCGCGTCCGCTTATGAGGTACATATCCGTATTTGGTTGCGAGGAGATTTCATCCAATAATGTGTACAAGGCTTCATCCGGACTCGCTTTTTGCGGGTCGTTGTGAAAACCGGCCAAGGTACCATCGTAATCAAGGAATACTAGTCGTCTTTTTGCATCGATATAGCTGTTCATTACCGTATTCATCAAATCAACAGATAGTCTACGGGAAACATATACATCCTCTTTTTCCTTTTGGTGTACCAAAGAGGTCATAAAGTCATTTGCCCACTTTTCTACATTATAGCGTTCCAAGCGTTTTTGTAATATGCCGTTACGTTCCTGTTGGTCCTTTTCTGGCATGTTGATGGCTTGGTACAGCGTATCTGCTATTTGCTCAAAATTATTTGGGTTAATAAGCAAGGATTCGTTCATTTCGTTCGCAGAACCTGCCATTTCACTTAAAATAAGCACCCCAGTCTTATCTGTCCTGGTAGCGATGTATTCTTTTGCTACCAAATTCATTCCATCACGAATAGGTGTTAACCAAGCTATATCGCAAGAAGTGTAAAGGTCTATCAAGTTTTCAAAAGGCATAGACCGATAAAAATACCAAATAGGGGTCCAGCTTACGGTAGACAATTCACCGTTGATGCGTCCTACTAGTTCATCAATTTCTTTCTTCAGTAGTTTGTATTGTGGTACGTTGGAGCGAGAAGGAACCGCTAGGATAATTAAACGGACCTTTTCTTTATATTCAGGATATTTGTTCAAAAAATACTCGTAGGCATTTAAACGTTTAGCGATTCCTTTGGAATAATCCAAACGGTCAATGGACAAGAAGAACTTTGCATCAGGGGCAGATTTTTTATGGGTGTCCAAGCGTTTTTGAAGTTCCGATTTTTCGGATTCGCTACGTTGCGAATGTTCCTTTGCCGCCTCACTAAATTTTTTGTAATCGATGCCCATAGGAAAGGAGTCCACTTTTATGACCCGATCATCCAAGTAAATGTCATTGAAACTAACTTCCAATCCTAGCAACCTGCGCACCGAACTGAGAAAGTGCCGCTCATAATCATAGGTATGAAAACCAATAAGGTCGGATCCCAATAAGCCTTGTAAGATTTCGCGCCGCCAGGGTAATGTCCTAAAGATTTCAAAAGAGGGGAAGGGTATGTGTAAAAAGAACCCAATGGAAATATCGGGTCTTTTTTCCCGCACCATTTGTGGTACCAGCATCAATTGATAATCATGCACCCAAATAGTATCGTTTTCATCGGCCCTTTCTAAAATCGCATCTGCAAATTTTTGATTTACCGCCTTGTAGGTATCCCAATACGAGAGTTCAAACTCTGAATACTCCAAAAAGTAATGGAACAAAGGCCAAATAGTTCTGTTGCTAAATCCAAAATAAAAACCGTTTACTTCCTCCTTCGTCAAACGTACTTTTGATGAACCATGTTCTGCCAAGGCTTTATCGATTTTTGGAGCCAATTCCTCAGGAATTTCCTCGTCTGTAAGTCCGCTCCACCCAATCCATAAGCTGTCCCCACCTGAGTGAACGGATTTCATTCCCGTTGCCAAACCGCCTACACTTGGTATAGCAGTAATGGCTCCATTGCTAATTTGCAATTGTACGGGTAGTCTATTTGAGATTATAATAGTTTTGGACATAAATAGCCGATTTTGTTTTGTTTTGAACTTAATTTCTCTCAATTTCGGGAAAAACATGGGCAATAGCAATTGAAAGTCCATCTGAATTAAAATTTTTAGTGAAACCGCATTATTAGTCCTTTATTAAAAGAATAATAGTACGTGTACTGAGAATTGGAAGGAATGTCTAAATTTTTGATCTCAACATTAAACCGAAAAAATACATGGATAACTTAGATTACGGAATTATAGGGAATTGTAGAAGTGCAGCATTGGTGTCAAAAACTGGTTCCATAGATTGGTGTTGTTTACCGGAGTTCGACTCTTCCTCGGTTTTTGCCAAATTGTTGGACGATACCATAGGAGGGAGTTTTGAGATACATGTTGATGATTCTTATGTCATTAAGCAACGGTATAAAAAACATACCGCAATTTTGATTACACGTTTTACTTCGGGGGATGATATTTTTGAGATTCGTGATTTTATGCCAAGGTACCGTAAAGAAGACGGCTACAATGCTCCTCCGGAATTGGTGCGGTTTTTTAAACACGTAGCCGGTAAGCCTGTTTTTAAAGTCCATTATAACCCTAAGTTAGAGTACGCAATGGGTAAAACGCAAACCCATGTAAAAAAGAATTTCATTGTAAGCCTTACCCATGGCGAGAAATTTGACACCTGTTTCCTATATACTTCTTTTAACAAGAATGCTGTGTTAGAAGGACGAGATATCAGCCTTACCAAGGATGGATATTTTCTAATGGGCTACAACGAAAAGTTATTTCAGCCTAGCGTGAGAAAAATGTATACAGAGCTAGAACGTACCAAGGTGTACTGGTTAAACTGGAGCGATAAAACACCCAATTATAAAAAATACAATGCACAGATCAGTAGAAGTGCTATTACGCTGAAGTTATTAAGTTACGACAAGACAGGTGCCGTTTTGGCCGCCGCGACTACCTCTTTACCTGAGACCATTGGCGAAGTTCGTAACTGGGACTACCGTTTTTGTTGGATACGGGATGCCTCGATGGCCATTAAGGTCATTGGAGATTTAGGGCATAGAAATGTCGCAAAACGTTACCTGCAGTTTATTGTGGATTTGATTCCTGATAAGGATGAAAAACTACAAATCATGTATGGCATCAATAAGGAAAAGAAATTGACCGAAGTCACGTTGGAACATCTATCCGGCTATAAAGGTTCGGCTCCAGTACGTGTCGGAAATGCGGCCTACAAACAAAAGCAAAACGATATTTACGGAATTCTGATGGATGTTATCTATCAGCAGTTATCCAAATATCATAACGATACTGAGAATGGCGAAGAATTGTGGGGCATAACGAAAGGTATCGTTTGGATTGTTTCCAATCACTGGAAAGAGGCAGACAAGGGTATTTGGGAATTTCGTTCAGAGGACCGCCACTTTACTTTTTCCAAGGTACTTTGCTGGGTGGCTATAGATAGGGCCATTAAGGTAGCGCGACTCTTTAAAAAAATTGGCAAGTTAGAAAAATGGACTGCTTTGGAACAGGAAATAAAAAGGGATATTCATGAGAATGCTTGGAATCCTGAGGTTAATGCGTTTACGCAATCCTACGGTAGCCCAGATATGGACGCCTCTGTTTTATTGATGGAATCCTATGGTTTTATACATGCCAAGGATCCTAAATTTGTAAGTACGGTTAAGGCGATAGAAAAGGAGCTAAGTAATGATGGTTTACTATACCGCTATAAAAACGAAGACGATTTTGGATTACCGTCTTCATCGTTTACTATTTGTACTTTCTGGTTTATAAACAGTCTATTTAAAATAGGGGAAGAGGAAAAAGCCATGAAACAATTCGATAAATTGTTATCCTATAGTAATCATTTAGGTCTCTTTAGTGAAGATATTGATTTTAAGACCAAACGATTATTAGGAAACTTTCCACAAGCCTACTCGCATTTAGCGTTAATCGAGTGTGCTATCTTATTTTCTAATAAGGAAACTGAGGAGCAGGTTTTGGAGTCTATTAGCTAGGTTTAGGACTAACATTGATGATAACCGACATGTAATTCTGAGCGCAGTGGAAGACTTGAAAGCTAATTGTTTATAAGGCATTTCGGCTGCGCTTAATGTGACACACATCTAATTTTAAAAAGTAGCTTAGTTATTTACTCTCAGCCAGTTTACAAATTTTATCCAAAAGGTTTTTAAAATGAATTTCGGTCGTAAACGGATTCATTACCGTAATCCTTAAGTAGTGTACACCTTTGAGTTTTGTTTGTACAATATAAAATTCCCCATCTTCCAGCAAGGCTTTTCGGATTGCTTCGTTTTGTTTGTTTTGCGCATCGTTAGACAAGTTTTCAGAGACGTATCTAAAACAAACGATGTTTGACATTGGGCTTACCGCCACTTCAAATTTTGGATGATTTTCTATAATTGAGGCAAATTTGGCGCCCATATTGAATAGATGGGTCACATAAGCATCAAAAACTTCTTCACCATATAGTTTTAGCATTGTAAACCAATGAATACTCATCATGGTCTTGGTACATTCAAAGGTTTTTTTACCAGAATTGCACCAATCCTCCAATTCGGATTCGGTTAGCAGATAATCTGCTTTTTGACTGAAGGTTATATTGGTATGCGCACTTTTTTTGTAAAGTAGTGCCGTGGTAATGGTAGGCATCATCATCATTTTATGCCCGTCTATCACTACAGAATCTGCTTGGTCAATGTCTTTTAAGAGATGTTTGTATTTAGGCGAAAAAATGGCCGCACCGCCATGGGCACCATCTACATGGAACCAAAGGTTTTTAGTTTGTGCAAATTTTGCTATTTCCTGCAGATTGTCAAAAGCCCCGGTCGCGGTGCAGGGAGCACTACCGATAATAGCAAAAATGTGGATACCTGATTCTTGGGCTTTTAGATATTTTTCTTCTAAAAGGGAAGTATCCATTTTAAAATCTGCAGTAGCAGGAATTTTTATGATACCCTGTTCACCCAAGCCCATGATTTTTGCCGCACGGTCAACACAATAGTGGGCTTCTTCACTGACCATTATGCCCAGTTGTTGTTGTGTGCCCCTATTCCAGACATCACTTTCCACTTTTACTTTTCGTGCGGTAAGTATAGCGGTTAAATTGGCCAAGGTGCCTCCTGAAGTAATAAAGCCGCCAGAAGTAGCATCGAAACCTATTTTTTTACAGAGTACATCGGTTACTACACGTTCTATGGCAGAAGGGGACATGCCCATTTCATAGACTGCCATGCCATTGTTGAGCAGGCCACTTATCATTGCCGTAAGGGCCGTCATGGGTGCAGCTGGGCTCACTTGATGTCCTATATAATGCGGATGGTGTATATAGGTGGTGCGTTTGGTTATTTCGGAAAACAAATCGTTTGTATTTCCGTTATGTAAAAATGATTTCCAAAAATCCAATTCCTTTTCCGGTTCGTTCCAATATATGGCGTTACCTGATTTCTCGGCTAATTTATCTTCTAAATGATCGGCCAGTTGATCGATCAATTCGTGACCTTTCTTCCTAAATGTTTCAGTATCGTAAACCTGTTTTAGAAGGGATATGTTCATTTGCTAAAATTAGATGCTTATAGGAATATGTGCAAATAAAAACCGCTCCCATTTGGGAGCGGTTTTTCTTCTGTTTAAAAACAAAAGTACGTTGAGTTAGTCAAATGTGTATCCGTTGTCAGCTGCAACTTTGTCCGCTATCTGTGTACGGAGCGCTATGACGTTGGGATTGTTCGTATACTTCGTAAATCGTTTAAGACCCATCAACATCATGCGCTGCTCATCACCTTCAGCAAAAGAAACAATTGCTTCTTTTCCTTTTTGTATAACGATTTCCGTAGCTCTGTATAAATAGAGCTTGGACATTGCAATTTGGGTAGCTTGTGCTTCCTCACCAAAGCGTTTTGCGTTCTTTTCTGTTCTCAAAATTGCAGATTCGGCCAGGTAAGCCTGAATGAGAATATCAGAAGCCGCCATCATTAATTGTTGATGCTCCTCTAATTGTGCTCCAAATTTTTGAACCGCACTACCGGCAACCATTAAGAAAACTTTCTTTAATCTTTTGAGCAAGTCTTTTTCTTCTGCAAAAAGCTCCGAATAATCTGGCGTGTCAAAAGAAGGAATACCCATTAGTTCTTCACCTACTGCCGTAGCAGGCCCCAAAAGGTCTACATGACCTTTCATTGCTTTTTTAACCAACATACCTACCGCCAACATACGGTTAATTTCGTTGGTACCTTCATATATCCTAGCAATCCTGGCATCTCTCCAAGCAGATTCCATTGGTGTATCTGCACTAAAGCCCATACCGCCAAAAATCTGAATACCTTCATCTGTGGTTTGTTGTACGTGTTCGGAAACAGCAACTTTTAGGATGGAGCATTCAATCGCATATTCCTCAACACCTTTTAATTCAGCTTCCTGGTGCGTGTTTCCGTCCGCTAAGCGCATAGCAATGCGATCTTCTATATTTTTGGCCGCGCGATATGAAGCCGATTCATCTACATAAGCATTGGTCGCCATCTCGGCAATTTTAGCCTTGATAGCTCCAAAGTTCATTATCGGAGTTTTAAATTGTATGCGTTCATTGGCATATTTCGTAGCTTCATCTACAATACGACGTTGTGCATCCAAACAGGCTGCAGCCAGTTTAATACGACCCACATTTAAGGCGTTCATAGCAATTTTAAAACCACTGCCACGCTCCGAAAGCATGTTCTCTACGGGAACCTTTGTTTCGTTGAAGAATACCTGACGGGTAGAGGAGGAGTGTATTCCCAACTTTTTCTCTTCATCGCCCAATGAAATACCATTGCTCGGGTCGTTTTCTACAATAAACCCTGTAATGTTCTTGTCATCTTCAATACGTGCAAAAACGATGAATAGACTACAAAAGCCAGCATTTGAAATCCACATTTTCTGTCCTGAAATATGGTAGTGCTTGCCATCCTCCGACAATACCGCTTTTGTCTTGCCCGAATTTGCATCGGAACCTGCTCCAGGCTCCGTTAAGCAATAGGCACCAAACCATTCGCCAGAGGCCAATTTAGGAACATACTTTTGTTTTTGTTTTTCTGTCCCGTATAGGGTAATTGGCATGGTGCCAATACCTGTATGTGCTCCAAAAGCAGTACTGAAAGAACCTGTGGCTCCAGAGATATAATCACATACTAACATGGTCGATACAAAGCCCATACCCATGCCTCCATAAGATTCTGGGACGGCTACGCTTAAAAGTCCTAGTTCGCCCGCTTTGCGCATGGTCTCTTCGGTATACGCATAGTCTTTTTGTTCAAAGCGTTCCCAATGTGCCCATAGTTCTCTATCCACGAATTCTTTCGTGCTATCACGCATCATTTTTTGCTCCTCGGATAAATCTTCCAAGGTAAAAACGTCTTCACAATTTGTTTCTTTTACAAGGAATTGGCCACCTCGTAGCAATTCTTTTTTTTTGTCTATTGTTTCCATACTCAAAGCCCCCTAGCCCCCAAAGGGGGAATTCCTATTAGGGGTTAATAGGTTTTATATATTATTACTGATTTTTTGTTATGAACATTCGATATTAATTTTCTTTGCGACTAGTGATTTCGTTTCGGGAACTAGGGGATTTTTAATTTAAAAACTCAAAAATTCCCGCAGCTCCTTGACCGGTTCCCACACACATGGTAACCATTCCGTATTGGCCTTGCATATCTCTTTTGCGCATCTCGTCAAATAGCTGTACCGATAACTTCGCACCAGTACAGCCCAAAGGATGACCAAGGGCAATGGCGCCCCCGTTTACGTTTACGATATCTTGGTTTAGCCCTAATTCACGGATAACAGCCAACGATTGGGAGGCAAAAGCTTCGTTCAATTCGATCAGATTAATGTCGTCCTGCTTTAATCCCGCCTGCTTTAAAGCCTTTGGAATGGCCGCAACAGGACCAATGCCCATAATCCTTGGGGGAACACCTGCCGCTGCATAATTTACCAATCTGGCAATAGGTTCAAGATTCAGCTCTTTGACCATGTCTTCGCTCATAATCAAAACGAAAGCGGCCCCATCACTCATTTGAGAGGAGTTACCTGCAGTAACGCTACCGCCTGCCGCAAAAACCGGTCTTAACTTGTTTAGTACCTCTACCGAAGTTCCTTTTCTAGGGCCTTCATCCTTAGTTACCGTATATTTTTTTGTAGCCTTTTTACCATCAGATCCCACATAGGTTTCTTCCACATCTATAGGTACAATTTGGTCCTGGAATCTATCCTCAGCTTGTGCCCGTAGGGCTTTCATGTGGGAGTTGTAGGCAAATTCATCCTGATCCTCACGAGATACCTTGTATTCATTGGCTACAGCTTCGGCCGTGTTTCCCATTCCCCAATAATAATCCTCGTGGCCCGCTTTCACCACATCATAGTTTAATTCTGTTTTGTAACCGGTCATAGGTACAGCGCTCATGCTTTCTGCACCACCAGCGATGATGCAGTCTGCCATGCCTGATTGAATTTTTGCCGTAGCTATACCGATAGTTTCAATTCCTGAGGAGCAAAATCGGTTGACAGTTACTCCGGGAACATCTACGATATCCAATCCCATTAAAGAGATGAGACGTGCCATGTTCAAACCCTGTGAACCTTCTGGCATTGCATTACCTACAATGACATCGTCAATTCGTTTTTTATCAAAATCTGGCAGTTCCTTCATCATGTATTCGATGGTTTCCGCTGCTAATTCATCTGTTCTTTTAAAACGGAATACGCCTTTGGGAGCTTTTCCAACTGCCGTTCTATATGCTTTAACTATATATGCTTGTTTCATAATCGCCCCCTAGCCCCCGAAGGGGGAATTCCTATTAGGGGTAAATAGGATTTTAGTTATGGTTTCTAAAAATATTATTCAAAATCATTTTTATCTATTGCGAATGTTATACCCCATTTGGGGGTTAGGGGGCTTTTTTTTAATTGCGCAGCGGTTTACCGGTTTTCAACATATGCTGAATGCGTTCTAAAGTTTTCCGTTCTGTACAAAGTGAAAGAAATGCTTCTCTTTCAATATCTAATAGGTATTGTTCAGAGACTAGTGTTGGTTCGGATAAATCGCCACCTGCCATTACATAGGCTAATTTATTTGCAATCTTTTTATCATGTTCACTTATGTAGTGGCTAGCTTCCATGGAATCTGTTCCTACTAAGAACATTCCTAATGCCTGCTTACCAAGAACTTTCACGTCATTTCTAGCAGGAGGTTGTGTGTAACCAGCTTCTGCCATCAATTTTGCGTGGGCCTTTGCAGTTGCAATTTGGCGGTCTTTATTCACCACAACGATATCTTTTCCTTTTTGTAAAATACCCATATCAAATGCCTCGTAAGCAGATGTGGATACTTTAGCCATCCCTATGGTTAGGAAATATTCCTGTAAAATATTCAGCTCTACATCTCCTTTTCTAAAAGTGTCCGATGCTCTTAGGGCTAATTCCTTAGAGCCACCACCACCGGGGATAACACCAACACCAAACTCTACAAGCCCCATATAGGTTTCTGCTGCAGCCACTACTTTGTCTGCATGTAAGGATATTTCACAACCACCACCTAAAGCCATTCCGTGTGGCGCGGCTATTGTTGGAATGGATGAATAACGCATACGCAACATAGTGTCCTGGAACATTTTTATGGCCATGTTCAGCTCATCATATTCCTGCTCTACGGCCATCATAAAAATCATACCAATATTGGCGCCTACGGAGAAATTGGCTGCTTGATTTCCAACAACCAGTCCTTGGAAATCCTTTTCGGCCAGGTCTATTGCCTTGTTCAACCCGGCAAGGACATCACCACCAATAGTGTTCATCTTGGATTGGAATTCCACATTTAAAATTCCATCACCTAAATCTTCAACTACAACTCCGGGGTTTTTAAATACTTCTTTGGATTTTCTAATATTATCCAGAATGATAAATGCATCTTGTCCTGGTATTTTCTGCATTTTCTTTGTTGGTATATCATAGAAATATGTAGCTCCATCTTTAACAGCGTAAAAAGAAGTTATACCAGCTGCTTTCATATCTGAAATCCATCCTGCTGCTGCTTGGTCTTCGGCACCAATAAATTCCAAACCTTTATCTAGACCAACAGCATCCCATATTTGAAAGGGTCCGTGTTCCCAACCGAAACCGGCTTTCATCGCGTCATCAATCTTATATAATTCATCCGTTATCTCAGGAATACGGTGCGATACATAGGCGAACAACTGTCCGAAACTCTTTCTGTAAAATTCACCTGCCTTATCTTTTCCATCTACTAGAACAGTAAAGCGATCGACAACTTTATCGATAGTTTTTGTCAACTCCAGCGTGGCAAATTTGGCGTTTTTTTTAGAACGATAGTCCATCGTATCCAAATCCAGAGTCAAAATTTCCGTAGCTCCTTTGGCATCTTGTGATTTTTTATAGAATCCTTGTCCGGTCTTACTTCCCAACCATTTGTTTTCCATCATGGTTTTGATGAAATCTGGAAGCGCGAACAGTGCGTGCCGCTCGTCTTCTTTACAATTATCAGCGATACCATTGGCCACATGCACCAAGGTATCGAGTCCAACCACATCTACAGTTCTAAAGGTGGCCGATTTTGGTCTACCGATTACCGGTCCTGTTAGTTTATCAACTTCTTCGACGGTCATTCCCATTTCCTTTACCGCGTGGAACAGGCTTTGGATGCTAAAAATACCAATACGGTTTCCGATAAAGGCCGGTGTGTCCTTAGCGACTACGGATGTTTTTCCTATGAACTTTTCTCCATATCCGTTGAGGAAATCCAATACTTTAGGTGACGTTTTAGGGCCAGGAATGATTTCAAATAATTTTAAATATCGAGCAGGGTTAAAAAAGTGCGTTCCACAGAAGTGCTTTTGGAAATCCTCGCTTCTTCCTTCACTCATGAACTTAATTGGAATACCTGAAGTATTTGATGTAATTAAGGTACCCGGCGTCCTGTGCTTCTCAAGATTTTCGAAGACTATCTTTTTGATGTCCAAACGTTCAACGACTACCTCTATAATCCAATCTACCGTACTTACTTTTGCAATATCATCCTCTAAATTACCCGTAGTAATTCTACTCGCAAATTTTTGATGATAAATAGGAGAAGGTTTAGATTTTAAAGCTGCTATTAGTGAATCGTTTACCATGCGATTTCTAACCACTTTATCTTCCAAAGTAAGTCCTTTAGCCTTTTCCTTATCGTTGAGTTCCCTGGGTACGATGTCTAATAATAAAACTTCTACCCCGATGTTGGCAAAGTGGCAAGCGATGCCGCTTCCCATGATTCCCGAGCCAATTACTGCTACTTTTTTGATGTGCTTGTTCATGTACTATACGCTGGTATTAGTGATTTGATATATCTTTAGAATAGATTTTCTTGTCCGAAATAAGCTTGTTTATAGTTTCGGTCACTTCAAAAAAGTGATTCAGTTTTTCAGTATCCACTTCCTGCTTAATCACTTCGTTAAAACGCATGACCACGTCTTTGGAGTCCTTTCTTTTTTCCAGTCCAAAATCTGTTAAATGGATAAGGACACCGCGACCGTCGGCGGGATTGGGTTTACGTTCTATAAGTCCTTTTTCTTCCATGCTTTTTAGGATTCTGGAAAGACTGGTCGCCTCCATGCCCATTTTAGGACCTAAAGCGGTAGAAGGAGTACCTGTCTTTGGATCTATGCTCAGCATGGTAAACCCTATAGCCATTGTGGTCTCAAAGTTTTTAGCCTCTTCATTGTACATTCTGGCAACCGCTTGCCATGTTGCGCGAAGTGCATAATCAATGGTAATTTCCTTCATAAGACGATTTCTTCGTCTTCAAATATAAGAAAATTTATTATGCATGCATAATAAATTTGTTGATTTGTATATCTAAAAATCTAGAGTAGGGCACTTAGGAATTAGAGCTATTCCTTTTTTTGATTTCACTGCTTATTGCGGAAGAAAAGAGCAGGGGCACAAAGATTAAAGGAAGCAAAATCGTTGGCGTAATTGCCATAAACCAAGCACGTTCGCTTCCATCCGAAACTTCAAATAAAGATAGTACTACCAAAACAAACATTACGAGCAAGATAAGTATGGCTATAGTCATAGAAATTTTATTCCATTTTTTTAATTGTACCGATGTCTTGTTTTTAAATACGCTCATATCTCATGCTTAGGCTTTAAAATACATGTCCGTATAATCCTTGGTCTAAATCGTTCATACTATTCTTGGACATTGAATATTTACTCGACCAGTTTTGTTTTTTGCTTAGGAACAAAATATTTACTGATGGGTTTTTCGTTGCTGTTGTATCTATGACATCAATAAAAAGCATAATTAAAGATTATCTGACTTTGAATATATTGTTACAAGGTGCCCGGGTTCAGTTTATGTCGTTAAAGTTATCCCTTATTCAAACCTAGCGTTAATCTTCCCATTAATGCATTAATGCCCATAAATATCGTTATATAGGCTTTCATATTTGCCTTTTACGATTTTACGTCTCAATTTCATGGTAGGAGTAAGGTGTCCTTCATCTATAGTCCAGACATCCGGCGTTAGCCTAAAGGCTTTTACTTTTTCCCATTTGGCAAAATCTTCATTTGCAGCATCTACTTCTTCTTGAAAACGTGCCAAAACTTTTTCGTTCAAAACAATATCGGAATTTTCACTAAGCGTAAGATTATGCTTTTCCGCCCACTGATACAGAAACTCGAAATTTGGCTGAATCAAAGCTGCTGGCATTTTTTCTCCTTCGCCTACTACCATGATTTGTTCGATAAATCGGGATTGCTTAAATCGGTTTTCCAGTAACTGAGGTGCTACGTACTTACCTCCAGAGGTTTTGAACATTTCTTTTTTACGGTCAGTTATTTTAAGGAATCCATCGGAATCTATTTCGCCTATATCACCCGTATGAAAATAACCGTCCTTTAAAACTTCTGCGGTTTGCTTAGGGTCTTTGTAATAGCCCATCATTACGTTAGGGCCTTTACATAGGATTTCGCCATCCTCAGCAATTTTTACTTCTACATTATTAATTACCCTTCCTACACATCCAATGCGCCATCCTCTGCCTTCATATTGATTAACCGATATCACAGGAGAAGTTTCTGTTAATCCATACCCTTCCATCACCGGAATATCCGCCGCACCAAAAACACGACTCAATCTGGTTTGTAAAGCTGCACTTCCCGAAACCATAGTATCTAAATTTCCACCCAATCCATCTTTCCACTTACTAAAAATAAGCTTCCGAGCTAGACCTAGTTTTTTCTCGTACCACCAACCGTTTTGGCCATAAGGCTCATACTTTAGCCCAAGTTCTACTGCCCAGAAAAATAGTCTTTTCTTTATACCGCTTAAAGCCGAACCTTTTGCAATAATACTGTCATATACTTTTTCCAATAACCTTGGAACAACCGTCATTACATTTGGCTTAACCTCTTTTAGGTTATCACTGATCTTATCCAAACCTTCTGCAAAATGAATATTGATACTACAGTACTGGTACAGATATAATATCATTCGTTCAAATATGTGGCAAACAGGTAGAAAGCTTAAGGCACTGGCTCCGGCTTTAAATGGTACACGTTCTTTACTTGCAATTACGTTGGAAACGATATTGTTATGTGAAAGCATAACACCTTTAGGCCTGCCCGTTGTTCCTGAGGTATATATTAAAGTAGCCAAGTCCTCTGGTTTTACAGCTTCTTTACGTGCCTCTACTTCATTTTGGTTACTTGTGTCAGCTCCTTTATCTAAAACTGTTGTCCAGCTTTTACAGTTTCCTAAATCATCAAAAGAAAACACCTCTTTTATATTTGGGAGTTTATCTAGTATTGAAAGTACTTTTTCTAAAACTTCTGAACAAGAAACGAAACAATATGTGGCTTCAGAATGGTTAAGAACATACTCATAGTCATCTTCCGATATGGTTGGATAAATCGGTACGTTTTGAGCTCCTGTCTGTAAAATTCCTATATCGCAGATATTCCATTCCGTTCTATTGGTCAGAGAAATGATAGCAATCTTGTCATTTGGTTGTACTCCTAATTTTAAAAGTCCACGACTTAAGGCATTTGCCTTGTCTAGATATTCCTGAGTAGACGTGGCTATCCATTTGCCATTCTTTTTACTTACAAGTGATTTCTCCAATTTATGATTCTCCAATTGGTAATAAGGAAAATCGAAAAGGCGGGTAACTTTTTGCATACTAGGTTTCTTTTATAATATTGCAAAATAGGGAAAGAACGGCAATATTTAAAACGAGATTCACAATTTGATGCGTATTATTTTTAAAAATTCTTATTAAGTTTATAAATTTTTCTAATACATCAACCTACCACATGGTCCACCAGTTTTAATTTTGTTTGTATTTCGCTGGTGTAAAGTACAATTTTAACTACCCTATATTCATGAGAATAGACCTTCGAGGAAATATTCAAATTAGCACAAAATAAGGTTAGGCAAAGGATTTAACAAATAGTAATTTATAATTAAGGAGATGTTTATGAGTTTAACAGCACTTTTTTAAACCCTCCTGTGGCTCGCGGATTTAAAATAATAAACTGTCTTAACTAGTTTTTAGTACCCATTCTTTTGCATTCACAAAGGCCTCCAACCAAGGGGAAACCTCATCGTTTCTGTCGCCGGGGTAGTACGCCCAGTTCCATGGAAAGGTAGAGCGTTCTATGTGCGGCATGGTTACTAAATGTCTTCCGGTTTTGTCGCAAAGCATAGCGGTATTGTAATCGCTGCCATTAGGATTTGCCGGATAAGTCTCATAACCATACTTAGCTACGATATCATATTGATTTTCCGATTGAGTCAAGCTAAATTTGCCTTCCCCATGGGATATCCACACGCCTAAAGTAGCTCCTGCCAAACTGGAAAGCATTACGGAGTTGTTCTCTTGTATCTGGACCGATGTAAAATTACTCTCGTGCTTATTAGAGTCATTATAGGTCATTTTTCCGTGTGTTTCATGTTCCGGGTTGATTAAATCCAACTCCATAAACAACTGGCAACCGTTGCAGATGCCTATGGACAACGTATCCGGCCTTGCAAAGAAGTCCTTGATAACTTTGTTCGCCTTTTCGTTATATTTAATGGCGCCTGCCCATCCTTTTGCACTTCCCAATACATCTGAATTGGAGAAGCCACCTACAGCTCCTAAGAACTGAATGTCTTCCAATGTTTCACGACCAGAAATTAAATCGGTCATGTGTACATCTTTTACATCAAAACCAGCTAAGAACATAGCGTTTGCCATTTCACGTTCGGAGTTACTTCCTTTTTCTCGAAGGACGGCTGCTTTTGGCTTTGGAGTACTTAAAGAAACAACATGAGGTAATTTTCCAGTAAAATGCTGTGGAAAAAAGTACTTTAAAGGTTGTTCCTTATAATTGTCAAATCGGTCTTTTGCCAATCCGTTTGCGCTTTGTTTGTTATCCAACAAGTAGGAAGTTTTAAACCAAGTATCCCGAAGTGATGCAACGTTCAATCCCATTTCCATACTGCCATTTTTAATACGCAAGATAGGTTCGGAGGTTACACTTCCAATTTTTAGTATATCGATTTCAGCGTCTATAAGTAGTTTTTCAATAACATTGTCTTTCAACTGAAAAACAATACCTGCATTTTCTGAAAATAACAGTTTAATCGTATCGCTTTCACCTAAACTTGACAAATCCAGATTAGCTCCTAAATCGGTATCGGAAAAGCAGAGTTCTAAAAGGGTTGTTATTAATCCACCAGATGCAACATCATGACCAGAAATCACTTGTCCTTCCTTAATTAAAGTTTGAATTAAATCAAAGACCGACTTAAAATAGGCATCGTTCTTTATGGTCGGTGCTTCATTGCCAACGGTATTACGTACTTGTGCAAAGGAAGAACCACCTAGCTTGTATGCATCTTTTGATAGGTTGATATAGTAGATGCTTCCCCCATTTTTTTGTAACATGGGTTCTACCACTTTCGTAATATCATTACAGTTTCCGGCCGCAGAAATAACCACGGTCCCCGGAGCGATAACATCGCCGTCTTTATATTTTTGTTTCATGGAAAGGGAATCCTTTCCTGTAGGTACGTTTATCCCTAAGGCGATGGCAAAATCAGATATGGCTTGCACAGCTTCGTATAGTCTTGCATCTTCTCCCTCGTTCTTGCAGGGCCACATCCAGTTGGCGGAAAGAGATACCGATTTTAGTCCTTCTTTCATCGGTGCCCAAATGATATTCGTTAAGGCCTCGGCGATGCTATTTTTACTTCCAGCAGCTGGGTCAATAAGTCCAGAAATAGGGGAGTGGCCAATACTGGTAGCAATCCCTTCTTTTCCTTTAAAATCCAAGGCCATAACACCCACGTTGTTTAAAGGAAGCTGTAACGGTCCTGCACATTGTTGTTTGGCAACTTTACCACCCACGCATCTATCTACTTTGTTGGTGAGCCAATCCTTACAACCCACAGCCTCTAGTTGTAGTACTTGTTCCAAGTAGTCATGGAAAAATTCCAATTCGTATGCGGGTGCTTTATAATTTCTTTTAATGGTGTTATCTGTCAATATGGTCTTTGGGGAGCTTCCAAAGATGTCGGTTAGGTGCACATCCATCGGTTTTTCTCCCGTAGTGGCAGATTCAAATGTAAAAAGGTCATCACCGGTAACAACACCTACCTCATACATAGGAGCGCGCTCACGGTCTGCGATACGCTTTAGTAAGGCAACATCTTCCTTGCCTATTACCAAGCCCATACGTTCTTGTGATTCGTTTCCAATGATTTCCTTGGCAGAAAGGGTAGGGTCTCCCACCGGTAATTTGTCTAAGTCTATTTTTCCACCTGTTTCTTCCACCAGTTCAGATAGGCAGTTGAGGTGGCCGCCCGCGCCATGATCATGGATGGAAACGATAGTATTTTTATCACTCTCCACCATACCACGAATGGCGTTCGCAGCACGTTTTTGCATTTCTGGGTTGGAACGTTGAATGGCATTTAGTTCAATTGCCGAACTAAATTCGCCCGTGTCGGCACTAGATACCGCTGCACCGCCCATTCCGATACGATAATTGTCGCCACCAAGAATCACGATTTTATCTCCTGTTTCTGGTGTTTCTTTTAACGCTTGTTCCGCTTTTCCGTATCCAATACCACCCGCTTGCATGATTACTTTATCGTAGCCAAGTCTTCTTGCGTTTCCTTCATTTTCAGGGCTACTGTCCGTAGCTTCATCATGTTCAAAAGTTAATACGGAGCCGGTAATGAGTGGCTGACCGAATTTATTTCCAAAATCAGACGCACCGTTAGATGCTTTAACTAAAATATCCATTGGCGTTTGGTACAGCCATGGACGCTCCGCCATTCCTTTTTCCCAAGACCTATCTTTTTCCAGCCTGGAAAGTGCAGTCATATATACCGCAGTTCCTGCTGATGGTAAAGAACCCTTACCACCTGCCAAACGATCACGTATTTCCCCTCCTGCACCGGTTGCAGCACCGTTAAAAGGTTCTACGGTGGTGGGAAAATTATGTGTTTCCGCTTTTAGGGAAATGACCGAATCAAACTCGGTTTCCTTATAAAAATCGGGCTTATCGGCTGATTTTGGGGCAAATTGAACCACTCTGGGCCCTTTTACGAAAGCCACATTATCTTTATAGGCCGATACGATATCGTTATGGTTTTCCTGTGATGTCTTTTTGATAAGTTTAAAGAGGGATGAAGGCATTTCTTTCCCATCAATAATAAATGTACCGTTGAATATTTTATGTCTACAGTGTTCCGAGTTCACTTGACTAAAACCGAATACTTCGGAATCTGTCAGCTTTCTGCCCATTTTTTTGGCGAGTCCGTTTAGGTAGTCTACTTCCTCATCGCTCAATGCCAAGCCTTCTTGTTGATTGTAGGCGGCAATATCATCGATTTCTAAAATAGCCTCCGGAGTTACATCGACCTTGAAAATAACTTGATCTAATTGCTCATACTTTTGAAAAAGCATGGGGTCAAAGTTCGTATCGTCTTTTGATGTCGCTTTAAACTCCTCAATACGAATGATACCGTTAATTCCCATGTTTTGGGTAATCTCGGTAGCGTTTGTACTCCAGGGTGTAACCATGGCGGCACGTGGTCCAATAAAAAAAGCGTCTACAGACGCTAAGGGTTTCTGGGTTGTTCCTGACACCAATTCAGGACAGGCGAACAACCAGGTTAATTTTTCTATGTCGGTTGGGTTGATTTCTTGAGCAGTTTGGACAGCAAAAACTTTGGTTGCGATATCCCCGAAGAAATGAATCATATGTACGTACGTGTTGAGCGAGTTAGGAAAGTGCAAATTTACGATTTAAAGTCTGATTTTTTTAAAGCATTACCAACACTTTTCAACTGCCTTTGTTGATAGTTTTCTAAAGGATAACCGATTGCAGGGTATCATAGTGCCTGACAGGAAACGAGAAGAACTTAGAAGTCTTTTCCGCAGAAGGAACGACCTTGTAAAGGATTTCAGAAGGGTCAAGAGTTATATAAAGATGCAGCTGTTGTATTTGGCATCAAGGAACCTGAAGAGTTCGACAATGACCATTGGAGGCATAAGTATCGTAATTGGTTGGATAATATAATGTTCGAGTACCCAACGGCGAAGGCCACATTAGAGAGCAGAATGCGTTTCTTCCGTTTTGTGGACCAAGAGCTGGGCGATGTGTCCACACAGCTAAGAAGGTACTGTAAAGTGAATTATAAGAAGGATAATCTATTACTTAGAAGTATTCCCGGTATCGGAGGTATAGTGGCCTGTGGCATATTAAGCGAACTGGGTGATCTGAGACGTTTCAACAACATTAAACATTTGGCAGGTTATGTAGGTCTAGCGCCAAGTATGTACCAAAGCGGAAACAGTCAAAGGACAATGGGAATGACCCCACGTGCAAACCGCTTATTGAGAAGTTATTTTGTAGAGGCATCTTGGCAAGCGATACGTGCAGACCCCGTAATGCAGGACTACTATAGTAAACATCAAGGCAAGAACGTAAAAAGTATCATTGTCAAAGTAGCTAGAAAGCTACTCAGTAGAACCTTGGCGGTAATCAAAACAGAAGTCCCATATACCATTGGGGTTATTGAATAATAAGTGGAAAAACTAATAAAATAAAAATCAAAACAAAGCTCTGATATAGTGGTGAGAACCGTATAACAAAACAAAACCCGTGACCTGTACTATTTAGGATCACATTTTTAGCAAGTGACCGGTTTTATTATAATTTATAATCATACAGTTGCCGGTGACGTTTCAAGTGTTGAACCGATCACACATATGAGTGCGAGCAAGTTATATTAAAAGAAAAAAAGGTGGTTTAAGGCAAAAAAGAAATATTAATTAACTTTAGAGAATACTGGACTAAGGCTTTTCATAGGAGGTTTTGTTGTAAAACGTTTTTTTATTCCAAAATCTGAATTGTCTTACAAAGTTATTCTCCTTTTTAATTCTTTATACAAATAAAAGAACAAATGTCAATATAACACCACCAAGGGCAAAGTACATGCCCTTCTTGAAAATTGGCATTTTTGGTGTGTACATCCAGAATGCTGATAAAACAAAAAATAAAAGGGATACTCCAAAAAAGATGTTTAAAAAGTATAAAGGACTATTTGTCGTTGCTTTATGGAGTCTTTCCATTTTTTCAAGAACAAATGGCAATTCCATTTTTTTTACAGTTGCAATTCCTGTTTTTTGGTTATAATTACCTTCCTCAAAATACAAGACATTACCTTCTTTTTTTTCAACTTTCACTCCCATTTTTAGTTTCGGACTAAGTTCTCCTCCAGTTAAATTGGGTTCCAGTTGTTGCTCAATAATTACTTCTTTTTTTAGGAAGCTAGTTTCTCTAAAAATCATGACAATTCCGCTTAAAGCATAAACCATCATTATGCCCGATAAAAAATATCCCAGATATCTGTGAATTACTCTAATT
>CAYGUY010000049.1:0-28716 GCA_964353165.1 uncultured Maribacter sp. | reverse complement strand
TTTTAAACCCTGTAATCATCTGCCCTCCAATTTTTTATGAGCATTTTTATTTCTTTGTTCGTTAAGTTTTCTTTTAAAGCTTTTTCTACCAAGGGTAAAAACTCAGCATCACTCGCAAAACGTAGCGCTATAATTTGGGCTACTGTTAGTTCTTTAGGGAATAATTTGCCGGTCATTACATAATACCTCAAATTTTCCTCAGCTTTTATGGCCCTGTCTTGTGCTTTTAAAGGAAAGCTGCGTACATACCATGCCATAATTAAAAAAATAACAGCGATCAGCACTACTAAAGAGGCTAAATACAGGTTATCGCTACTGGTGCGAATTAGATTGCTTATAGCCCCAATTAATAAAGCGAGTATTGCAATAAACAAGAGTCCATGAAACCCTTTTACAAGTTTAGCATGATTTTTAAAATTCTGTTCTTTCATTTTTTTTAATTTGATTTAAAGATAATCCTATTAACTAGGACTTTTCTAATACAAACAAAGTTACTCAAACTATCGATTGGCTTTGTTAGTATAATTCTTTATCCGTTTTATTAAAACTTGACTAATTAGTCGTTTATGCCTTGCTACTGCTCGTTTGCAACACGTGTTGTCCTAAGTATTATTCCAACAATTCCCATTCTGCTTTGGTTGCTTTGGATTTTTGATATTCCATGACCATCAGCCAAGCATTATCCTTTTTAACGAGCAAGGCATCAAAATGGATGAATTGTTTTGGAGTTGCCTTAGCGCTGTCATTGTTGGACTGGAAGGCAAAAATTCCAGTTTCATGTGCTGTGTTTTCATCACCCACGCGCTGTGAAAAACGAAATTCTACGCTATTTTGTGTTTTGCCTTCTTTGGTATCTATAAAATCTTGCTTCCAGTTTACGAGCGCTTTCGAAATGGATAGAGATGCCTTGTTTTCCCCGGTCGTAAATACAACAACCGCATCTTCATGATAGGTGGCTTTATACCCTTCAAAGTCACCCTCCCGTACCGTTCTGGAAACCTCGGCCCAAAAGGTATCCAGTTCAGCTAGCCTTAGGGAATCGTTGGACATTTTCATTTTGTCCACCATAGCATTAGTTGTGGTATTTGCGTTGGTGGTAGCGATGCTTAGCGTGAGCAGGAGGCTTAGAAATAGTTGAATTTTTTTCATGTGTTTGGTTGAATATGAATGGATATGGCTTTTCGGTTGTAGAAGGCAGATTTTAGTCCCACTTTTAAAAATCGGTTTCGGCTTTTTTGAGATTTAGTTCTTTGATCCAAATATTCCGGTACAGAACATCATGCCCTTCCGCCTGTAATTTTATACCGCCTGGGGTATCCGTAAGCTCTACACCGCCATCCAAGCCGGAGTTTACTCCGCCCCAAACCTTATCTATTGGAAAATTCTTATGTACTTTCTTACCATTAAAATATAAGGTTACCAACGCTTTTTCGCTGCGGACACCGTTTTTAAATCGTGCCGCACGAAACTTTATATCGTAGGCATTCCATTTTCCAATACCGTTATAGGCATCGTACGGAGATTCGGACTCATTGATGATGGCTCCCATCCCATGCTTTGTTTTGTCCCCGTCCAATACTTGAATTTCATATCGGTTTTGCAGGTAAACGCCACTATTCCCTCCTTCTTTCACTATCAAAAATTCAATATGAAGTCTAAAATCGCGGTACTTGGTTTTCGTTACGATATCTGCTGCTCCATATTTTCCACCAGCGGCAGATGGGTCATTGGTGTTCACCACGGTACCGGTATCTACAGGGTCTTTTTCTATTTGCCATTTTATGGGCATTGTAGCTGCCAATCTTGGACCTTCCCAATAGGTCCAGTTTTTATCCAATAGCGCTTTGGAGCCATCAAACAGAACTTTGGCGTTTTTAGGTGCCTTGGACCCGACACCTATATGTTGTCTTTCTTGGCCATTTAAGGAGCCTACTAAAATAAATGTAACGACAATGCCTGTTGAACGCAGGATTTTTTTTAGGAATTTCTTCATTGTACCGTTTTTTCTTAACCGTTTCATTCGGTTTTTGTCGCAGGTTTCTAACAAGTTTGTCATTAGGAGGGCGTACCTGCTTACTACTTGTACAAGTTACAGAATTATCTTTTACCTAATGGTCTGAAATGATATCGTTCTAGAAGGAAGACCATCACCGCTGTTACTCTAATAGCTACCAGGATTAATCCATAAAAATTTTTAATGTTCCAATAACCACTGGTAGCATGTCGCTAATGACATAAGGTGCCTATTCGCTGAATTTGTTTTTAGTGCGTAATTGTTTTCTATTGTGTCTGAAGAATGTGATCATCGAAGGAATAGCTTGGCGGTTTCCTTACCCGGATAGGGAAATAAGTAGTTGCTAATTTTTAAGCTACTAAATAGTCTGCCTGTTCATAGTAAATACATCCCTTTTTGATATGTATCCCATCTTATACCTTAGGATTTTGCATTTAGTCCTATGGAGAAGACCATCTATTTTGTAATTTTAGACAAAGCTATAGATATGCCAACCTCGGAACAGTGTAAGAACTGCGAACAAACGTTTGATGCATCGTATGAATACTGCCCGCACTGTGGTATGGAAGCTACGGACAACCTTACCGTTGGTGTCTTGTTTAGTAATACCATAGAAAACTATTTTTCCATAGACGCGAGATTCTTTAGAAGCTTTCTTACCCTTATGATACGGCCCGGTGTGCTCGCACGGCGTTTTGTTGATGGGAAACGACTCAAATATTTACATCCTGCCCAATTTTATCTTTTTATATCAGTCGTCTTTTTTTTTATCTTTTCCTTTACCGTTCGCAAAGCGGATACTGAGGTTTCGGAGGCCATTAAAAAGGGCTTTGCGCAGGAAGTAAGCTTAGATTCGGTCGTAGTAAATGCAGATTCATTGGATATTGCAGAGGCCAGAAATGCCCTTAAAAAAAATCAAAAGATTATTGGTCTGTCTGATGAAGAACTTGTAGAATTAGATTCTGTAATAACTTCAGATTCAGGTGCAGTAAACGTATCATTAGGTTTTGAACGCAAGTTGTTGGACTCCCTTATCGCAGTAGGAGCGCCAGAGCATCAGAAACTAGAGGCTATGGGAATGGATGAAGACACAAACGCCTTTGGGCGCAGGTTCTATACCCAAATGCTCAAGTTTTACGAAAAACAAGGTGGAGGTATTCTACAGGTATTATTTGATACAATTCCTATTGCAATGTTTCTACTTTTACCACTTTTTGCTGTGTTTCTTAAAGTATTTTATTGGAAACCGGCCACTTTTGCCCACCATTTGGTTTTTAGCTTTTACTTTTTCACCTTTTTGTTCACATCTTTCTGCGTAATGCTTTTGGTAAATAAAGTATGGGAGGTTCCCATTTGGATCGAAGTGCTTATTTGCTTCTCCTTTGTTCTCTACCTAATGATTGCCCTACGAAACTTTTATCAGAGTTCATGGTTGGGGGCTTTTCTTAAAGCCAATACTATCTTATTTCTATATATGCTGATTATTGTTCCGGTAGCTGCAACCGGAATCATTATGGTGTCTTTTATGGTATATTAAACTTTAATGTAATTTAAGATGGATTTGATACGGTATAGACATAATCGGAATTTAAAACGGGTTACATTCTAAGTAGTTTTACCTAATTTGAAAGACTAATTGACGTTCTCATGATTGATAAACAAACTAGGTTATGGCAGTATATTTCGCATATATTCATAGCCATAGACCAATTTGGAAATGCCTTAGCAGGTGGCAATTCCGATAATACGATTTCGGCCCGTGTGGGCTATTACAATCACCACTATTACGAAAAAAATAAAGTCCCCTGGTACTGGTCGCTCTTTGAACGGATTATTGATACCGCTTTCTATCCCGTTGATGGGCCAGGACATTGTCATGAGGCCTATCATAGTGATGCAGGAGAAGTGTTTAATCATCCACTTACTAATGTCATGATCGCTATAGCTGCTACGGTTGTAATTGTCCCTAGTTGTGTGATCATCGCCCTGATCTTGTATCTCTTGTCCGCCCTTCGTATTGTTAAACGTAAAACCATTGAACGTGATATAAATCTGGAGAAGCGATTTAAATCGGGCACAAAACTACTTCATAGTACGTTGCAAGAAATCCAGGAACACGGAATTGATTTTGAGCTGGAAGGCGTAAAGGAGCATTTTAAGGAACTTACGGCAATTGTAGATGCAATTGGGGAGAAGCTGAAGGGTAACCAAGCGAAATGAACTAGTATTGATAATCGTCTTTATTTGGAACTTTTGCATATTTGGTTAGATTTATTTCCACTATTTAGGTTTATCACATCATGTAAAGATCCTAGGTAAAGAACCTCCAGAAATTATGTTTTAATTTAATTTACAACAGCGTAAAAGACATAAGATTTTGCATGCCTTGTAGCCGTTATACTAACGTATTCAAATCCTTTCAGTATCTTGGTTGGAATCAAGTATAACAAAAAACAATCTGCCTCACACTAAAGGGTAACTTGTTGTGAAATTTTAAAACGAATAATTATGAAAAAACCAACCTTATTTTTTCTTCTGTTTACCATTACTTGTACGCTGTTTTCTCAAAGCAAAGTCTTTGAGAGCCTGAGTATGAAAAGTGAACTTTTAAATACGGAAATCAACTATTCCATTTACTTACCTGATGGTTACGAGCTTTCTAAAAGGCACTACCCAGTAGTTTATCTCCTGAATGGTTATACTGGTAACGAAACAGATTGGATTGAAGCAGGTGGCATGCAAGACATAGTTGATCATGAAATTGAGGAAGGAAATATTCAAAAAATGGTCATCGTTATGCCCGATGGAGATGACAGATTGTATATGAACAGAACGGATGGGACCTATCCGTATGAAGATATGTTAATAACAGAGTTATTGCCTTTCATTGAAAGTGAATACCGCATTCGTAAAGGAAAACGTTTTACGGGAATTAGTGGTTTATCCATGGGGGGAGCTGGTTCCCTAAAACTGGCTTTAAAGTACGATAAACATTTTGGCGCTTGTGCTGCATTCAGTTCTGCTGTATTTACAGCAGAGGAGGTAACCGATTCTGAGCAAGACGGAATGAACGGTTACGTGTCCAAAGCGATGCCGGATATGGTTAATGTTAAAGGTAAAAACAGGCTTAACAAGAGTTACGAAGAGTATGACGTATTGCAATTGGTCAAAACAAAAGATCCAGCGCTGTTAAAATCAGTGAAAATCTATTTTGACTGTGGAGATGATGATTTTCTGACGCTAGGAAATGCCGAGTTGCATAAGGAACTTATTACACGGAAAATACCACATGAGTATCGGGTTAGAGACGGAGCACATACGTGGCCTTTTTGGCGTGAGTCTTTACCAGTGGGATTAAGATTTATAAGTGATTCTTTTTGGAAATAGGCATGCTTTATGCATTGGGAGATGATTTTTTATATTCGCTAACTCGTATCTGGTTTTGTGCTTTAGGCAAATAGTAGATTAAATATTGAGGTTTTCATCCAGGAAACCAAGACCTTCGAATCTGGTTATTGTAATTGTGTGGATATGGAGCATAAATCAATATATAACTTCAAACGTTGGGAAGTACCAAATGAATTCTTGGTGCTGAAAACACTAACGGATACTTCAGTTATTTTGAATAGCGAATTTAACCATAACCAATAATGTTTTCTTAATTGAAATAGCAGTGAAAATTACCATGTACATCTTTTGTTTGTGCGCAGGCAAATAAAAATCTAAAACCGGTATTAATTCAATTGCTTAATTAATTGATAGGTGAACTCAACAATCTCCTTGTAGTTTTCCTTGCTTATTTTTTCGTCTATACCATGAAAACGTGTCATCGAATCTGGAGCCAAACGAATGGGGTAAAAACGGTACACATCATCTGACACTTCATAGAAATAACGCGCATCTGTACCACCACCAACAAGTCCTGGTACTACAACGGATTCCGGAAATACCGATCGTATGGTTTTTTCCAATGCCCTGTATGCGTCCGAGTCAATTTTCGAAACAGGGGAGGGGTTGGTTAGAAACCCAACCGGTTCTACTTTAATTTTCGGGTTTATGGTATTTTCAATATGGGCTTTTACCGATTCAATGGTTTCCCCTGGTAATATCCTAAAGTTAATAGTAGCCTCGGCCACGGTTGGTATCACATTGTTCTTAACTCCACCATCTATAATGGTTGCTGCGGTAGTTGTATGCGCATTTAAGGCTTCGAGAATAGGCTTTTTAAACAACCAAGGATTCGCAAAAGCTACTTTCTTTAGAAAAGGTAGTTCGGCACCCATATATTCCAATTGATGGTTTATAGGTTCTACTAGCTTATAAGGTAACTGATTTGCCTCCAAATCAACAATGGCCTGTGCCAACATTCCAATGGTGTTTTCTTTCGGTGGAGCAGAACTATGGCCACCTTTGGTTTCCACAATCAATCTAAACGAGGCAAATCCTTTTTCGGCAAGGTTGACAATAGCAACGGTTTTATCTATTCCAGGGACTAATCCATCGGCCAGAAAACCGCCTTCATCTAAGGTCATGGACGCTTTGACCCCTCTTTCCTTCAGTAATTTGGCTATTTGCGAGGCACCGTTTGCACCGCCTACTTCCTCATCGTGCCCAAAGGCCAAGTAAATTGTCTGGGATGGTACAAAAGACTCTTTTAGCAATTGCTCTACCGATTCTAATAAAGCGATTAAAGAACCCTTATCGTCCAAGGTTCCCCTACCGATGATATGCGTAGATGTAATCTTCCCATTAAAAGGTCCGGCTTCCCAATCGGTTAGGGTAGGCTGATCAACCGGCACTACATCTTGATGCGACATCAAAATAACTGGTTTCTTACTTCTATCCGCACCTTTCCAGGTATATAGCAAACTATATTCGTTTATTTTTTCAAGGGAAAGGTTTTCGTGAACCAACGGAAAAGTCTCTAAAAGAAATTGATGAAAACCATAAAATGCCGTAGAATCGGGTATTGCATCTTCACTGTAGGAGATGGTTTGATATTGAATCGCCTTGGAAAGATTAGTGAACACATTGTCCGAAATGCTCATTTTCTTATACGGCTCGGATACTACTTGTTTGGAACTAAGCGACAAGGTATTAAATAACAAAATAGCCAGGCCTATTACAATTACAGCTAAAATAAAATAGAGAATTTTTTTCATGGTGGTTAGTCAGTAAACTATAGTTTTAATTCTGAGATATTGCTCTTAAGCTAAAGAGCTTTAAGAACGAACACTCCGTTCTTTATAATAGGTGTACCTTCAATTAACTAGCCATAACTTTCTTAAGTGCACTATCAAATAATTTCATGTCATCCATAGTGCCTGTACTAATTCTAGCCCAATCATAAAATGGGGGGAATGGTCTGCCTATCAAAACATTTTCTTTTTCCATAGCAGGCATTAGTTCTGTGATGTGTCTACCAGTTTTAAAGAAAACAAAATTGGTATGCGATTCAACATATTCTAGACCTAGATCGTTCAAAGTCTTATAAATGGCATTTTTAGCTTCCATATTTTTTGCGACACTAAACTTATAGAATTCATCGTCTACCAAAGCCTCCTTTGCTGCTTCAATAGCTAATAAATTAGTCATTGCCATCACATTTTTCTGTAACCTTACTGCTATATCGGGCCTGGCTACCAAATAGCCAATCCGGAGTCCTGCCATGCCATATACCTTGGAAAATGTTTTGGAGACAATAACGTTCATATTTTCTTTTACCAATTCTACCATAGAGGGATATTCTGGATCTGTAATAAAGTCATAGTACGCTTCATCACTAAAAACCATCGCTTTTTTGCTTGCCGAAGCGCAAAACTCCCTTAGTTTGTTTTTGTTCAATAAGGTGCCTGTTGGATTATTGGGATTGCAAATGAATATAAGACTTGTCTTAGAGTTGATTCTTTTTTCCATTTCTGCTAGGTCATGTCCCATTTTAGCATCAACGGGTACCCGATGTACATAGGCTCCTAAATTCTCTGCATATGTCATCATGGATTGAAACGTTGGGTCCGCTGCTATAATTTCTCCACCTTCAAGACCATAGGTTAATCCGGCAGCTTTTAACCCTTCCGTAGAACCTCCCGTAACAACAATATGCTTGGTAGAGACCCCTTCTTTTTCTGCAATCTGTTCTAACAACGGTTTGAACACCATAGACGGATACCTGCATGCGTTATCAAAAGCATCGGTAATTTTTTTGCGAACCGCTTTAGAGGGGCCAAAGGGATTTTCGTTTGAATTTAGCTTTGCCGAAGCATTCAAAGGAACCTTGCCACTTGTAGGCAAGTCCATTGCCATGCTACTTAAACCTCCTAGTAAAGTAAAACTACCAGAAAGTCCAGCTGTTTTTAACCATTGTCTTCTATCAATATTTTTCATGTATTCCCAATTTTGGTTTAAGATACAAAAATGTTGGGAAGTTGGTTATGACAGATTATCCAATTATAACCGTTTGGCACTTATAAATTCATAGGAAGTTGTCATAAAACAAAAAAAGCTGTTGGAATTTCCAACAGCTTCTCGCCATTCTCTTTGCTCTAAATCCTTTACCAGTGAGTACTTAAGTCACTTTAAAAGGAACTAGAAAAGTAGGTAATTAAAGATTCTGGGATTATTATTAAACGTGCAATTCTTTATTATTGTCGTTGGCCGCAGTTTCCTTTATTGGGCTAAAAACATCTTTTAAGATGTAAGCGGTAACAATGGTTAGACCCACCGTTAAGGTGCTTATCGAATATTCCCATTCGAGTAGGTGCATTAGTCCACCTCCAATGATAATAAGAACACCAACAACCATGGTAAAATTCCAAAAAATTTCGGCCATACTGTTTCTCGCTTTTCGGTCTTCATCCATAAAATATGCTGTACCTTCCATTGCAAACCAAGTTACAAATGTGATAGCCGTGCCAATTTGAAACAGTAGGGTGTATGGAAAATCCAGTATACGCAATAAACCGTTTGTTGTCCAAAAAAGAACTAAAATCATTTTAATATAGGCTACCGGTTTTTTGTTTTCTTTTTTTGAAAATCTTACGGCGTAAAGAATTCCTATCGACAAAAAGGCAGATAAGAGTACTCCGGCTGCGTAGGGTACATCTAACATTCTCATAACCATGCCTACAAGAAGTGCTACTAGAGAGACACGTAATGGTGTTTTTAGAACTTTTTTTGTAGTATTCATATACTTGTTTTTAAATCATCTTGATGTTGGCTTTAAGCCCTTCCATAATGCCCATAATATTTTTTACTGTTTCGTTAAGGTAATAGCGGACAACGATATGGGGAATTCGAATGGTCGTAAAACCATTTTTAAAGGAATTCATAGCCTGTTCCAGGTTATTGATGGCTTGTTCCTCATTCAGTTTTTCGTACTCGGAATCAATTTCAATATTTAGCTTTACACGCGAAATTGCAATATCGATTGACTTTTGACCGTCCCACCATTCCAACATAGCATGTACTCCGGCTTCTTTAAGTCCGTAGTAAAGCTGTATGGCTTCTAGGGGCGTATCGTTCTTTACAATTAAGGCTTTCATGCGCTTGTGGTGTTCAAAACAAAGTTCTACACCAAGGCTATCCATAGCATTTTTATGGTCTACGTAGCCTAATTCTTTTTTACATTCTAAACAAATCATTAAGTAGGTTAAATTTTGGTTTGGGGAATACTATAACCTAGCATTTTTAACATTAGTATGATTGATCGATGTATGACACCCCACTTTTAGATGAACTGCATTTTTTTAGATGAACTACACTCCAACTTGTTAAAACTGTGGTGAAAATGACCTTAGTCCTTTTCTTTATTATTAACATTTTTGCGTCTATATTTACAAAAAGCCAAAGGAGTATGTTCAAAAGTAATGGTCCTGGAGTATTGATCGCCGCAGCCTTTATTGGTCCTGGTACCGTTACCGCGTGTATTCTTGCCGGTGTCGGCTTTGGCTATACGCTTTTATGGGCTATGGGACTTTCTATCGTGGCTACTATTGTGTTGCAGGGTATGGCGGCAAGGCTAGGAATAGTGACACAGAAGGGCCTTGCTGATGTTATAAAACAAGAACTGCAAACCAAATGGTTGCGCTTTATGGTAGTTGGGGTAATTCTTGCGGCAATTGTAGTCGGTAATGCCGCCTATGAGGCAGGTAACTTGGGCGGTGCGGTATTAGGAATGCAAGCCTTATTCGGAAATGAATATCGTATGTTATATCCTTATATTATTGGAGCAATCGCATTTTTTCTACTTTACTTAGGAAATTATAAGGTGTTAGAAAAGGTATTTGTTGCCTTGGTAATGGTAATGAGCTTTTCTTTTATTCTCACGGCCTTATTAACAGGGCCTAATGTATTGGAAGTATTAGCTGGGCTCTTTATTCCAAAAATTCCACAAGATGGTATTCTTACTATTATAGCGCTAGTGGGTACCACAGTGGTACCATACAATTTGTTCTTACACGCCTCTTTGGTAAGTGAAAAATGGAAAACAATTGATGGTCTGCCTGCTGCAACAAAAGATACCATTGTTGCGGTTGTACTTGGTGGGTTTGTATCCATTTGTATTATCATATCGGCTTCGGCAGTTACCAACGCCGAAGTTAATAATGTGATGGACATGACAAAAGCATTGGAACCATTGTACGGGACAAGTGCCAGATATTTCATGGGAGTTGGATTATTTGCTGCGGGAATTACCTCTGCAATTACGGCACCATTGGCAGCGGCTTACGTTGCTAATAGCTGTTTTGGTTGGAAGGCTGGATTAAAGGGCATAAAATTTAAATCTATATGGATGCTTATTTTAGGATTAGGTATCTTCTTTTTATCGTTTGATATTACGCCAATAGAGATTATCCAATTCGCTCAAATCGCAAATGGTATTTTACTTCCTGTAATCGCCGTATTTTTATTATGGGTTGTTAATCGAAAATCTGTCATGGGTATATATAGGAATACAAAATTTCAGAATGTTTTGGGGATTCTTATTATTGTTTTAGCGATACTTTTGGGTGCTAAAAGCATTTTTAAAGTAATCGGAATTAGTTTTTAGAAGGTAATTTGCAATAGCTAGGGGTTTCTTTTTTTTAAGGTTTCGGGTTGAAAGCTTGTTTCCTGATTTTAAAAGGGTTTAGTTAGATTGAAATATAGTCTGCTAAGGTGCTCAATTAAAGAGATTACCAATGCACCTCGATAAGATGATTTTTAGTGGTTGAAAGGACACTAATTTGACCTGAAATCTTGTATTTGAACTTGAACTTGAAAAAACATATAGATATAAATTGTGACCTAGGAGAGGGCATTGGTAATGAACCCGAGGTACTTCCCTTGGTATCCTCTTGCAATATTGCATGTGGGGGTCATGCAGGGGACATTGCTACCATGGAATGGGTAGTTTCACTCGCTAAAGAACACCAAGTAAAAATTGGTGCGCATCCCTCGTATCCGGATAAGGCTAATTTTGGACGGGTTACGGTGGATTTAAAATCAAGTGAACTAATAGCAACTCTTCGGGAGCAAATAAACCAATTAGTTTTGGTCTGTGCAGGAGCGGGAGTGCGACTACATCACATTAAGGCACATGGAGCCTTGTATAACGATATTGCAAAGGGAGGCGACTTGGCAAAAGTGTTCTTAGAGGCTATAACTCCATATAAAGCTGATATATTTCTTTACGTCCCGGCAGCATCTACCCTGGAAAAATTGGCATCCGAAGAAGGTTTTCGCATTAAAAAGGAGGCATTTGCGGATCGAAATTATAATCCTGATCTAAGTCTAGTATCAAGAAGAATGGATAGTGCCCTTATTGTAACTCCCGACTTGGTTTTAGAACATTTATTGAGAATGGTTACAGAAGGCAAGGTGCTAACGGTTTCTGGAACTTTGATAGCTATCGAGGCAGATACTTACTGCATTCATGGAGACACGCCGAATGCTTTGCAAATATTAACGTATCTTTCACAACAATTATCAAAGTAAAGACTGTCCTTAAAAGTGATATCCCCTAAAATCAATACAAAACCTTTTGGCCTACATGGAGTGTTAGTCGAGTGGCCTGTGGAGGTTAGTGAGGTCATCTTGAACAATATTCTACAGTTCGAGACTTTTTTAAAAACTCAATGTTTAGAGGGTCAAGATTGGGAATATGTGCCCGCGTATAATTCGCTTTTGCTTGTCAATAAAAAAATCGAGATAGATTATCTTTCTTTTAGTACAAAGTTGCAGGACTGGTACCTGAAGATGGGTAAAATTGTTCCTTATGAACGATATTTATGGCGACTCCCGGTCTCCTATGAAAAAGAGTTTGGAATAGATTTAGAGGAAATTTCCAATCAATTACATCTTGATGTCGAAGAAATTATAGCCCTGCATTCAAGTCACATATATACGGTATATGGGATCGGGTTTTTACCTGGTTTCATGTATTTGGGCGGTTTACCAAAGGTGCTTGAAACGGAGCGAAAAGATACGCCGCGTATGCTCGTAAAAAAAGGCTCGGTAGGTATAGCGGGTAAACAGACCGGGGTGTATCCTCAAGAATCGCCCGGTGGGTGGAATATCATTGGAAACTGTCCTGTTCCTATCTTTGATGTGACTAAAGAAGCACCCTGTTTTGTATCGGTAGGAGATCAAATTCAGTTTTACGAGGTCTCTATGGCTAAATATGACCTTCATAAAATAGAAGTTGAGGTAGGGATATATCAACCAGAAAAAATAAAAATCGATGCTTAAGGTACTCAAATCAGGGTTTTATACCTCTGTACAGGATTTGGGTCGGTTTCACTACCGGAACAAAGGCGTGCCTGTTTCTGGGGCTATGGACGAGTTATCCGTTTTTAAGGCGAATAGCCTGTTGGAAAACGACGGAAATGATGCCGTATTGGAAATTACGATGACGGGACCAACCTTAGTTTTTGAAGAAGAAACTTATATTGCCCTGGCAGGGGCGGAAATGTCGGCAACCTTGAATAACCTACCTATCTCTAATTATAAGGTGTATCAAGTGGCCGGTGGGGATATTTTATCCTATGGTAAGCTTGAGGCCGGGTTTAGGGCGTACCTATCTGTCAAGGGTGGTTTTAAAACCAAGCTTATGTATGGTAGCCGTTCGTTCTACAAGCCAATTACCTTTGCCAACAGATTAATGGATGGGGATGTGGTTTCTTTTGAATATAATAAAATATTCAAGCCAAAAATTTCCGAGATCAAGGTGGATTCCTTCTTGAACGAAACCGTTTTAGAGGTGCAAAAGGCACCAGAATTTAACATGCTTACCAAGGAGCAATTAGAGGTCATATTTGCATCCGAATTTTCGGTTGCAAACGAGAACAACAGAATGGCATATCAGCTCAACGAAACCATTGCCGGACACAAGGTAAGTATGCTTACCTCCGCTACATTACCGGGAACCGTTCAGCTTACTCCGGCTGGCAAATTAATTATTTTGATGAAGGACGGTCAGACAACAGGAGGCTACCCTAGAATTTTACAGTTATCGGATAAGGCAATCGCTATTCTGGCTCAGAAAAGGGCCGGTGCTCGTATTTCCTTTAAATTGGACTAATCCAATTTGTAATAAACTTCTTCAAACGGCACTCTAAAGCGAGGACCGTAAATACCATTTTCTTCTCTAATCCCGCAGGCAATAACCATGTTTATTTCTGCGCCTCGAGGCAATTTCAAGAGTGATTTGACCATCTTTGTATCACTTCCTTCCATGGGGCAGGTATCATAGCCTATGGCTGCCATGCTGGTCATGAAATTCTGTGCGGCCAGTCCTGCACTTTTATGGGCTACGATACGCATATCCGAATTACGCACTTGGCGGTAGATGGGTTTAAAGAGACCAATACCTTGAAAGATGAGATATTTTAATCCGCCCAGAATACCTAAAAAATCCACATAAATGGAAGGTATTAGTTTTTCGTAGTAATTTAGGGCAAACTTTTCTCTCTTGGTATAAGCAGACTTTTCTTTGTTTCCGTATTGTGATCTTAAAAAAGCTACATTGGCCTTTGCTCTTTTTCGCCACAAATCTTTTCTAGAAACTACAACGACCAATTGTTGTGCTGTTTTGGCCGCATTCTGATCCAAACAGGCTTTTGTCATTTTTTTTTGCAATTCTGTATCTATGATATGATAGAATTCCCATAATTGTAGGTTACTGCTCGTTGGTGCCAATACTGCATTGGCAATACATGCCTTAACTTTGGCGTCATTCAGCGGACTATCCGGTTTAAATACACGTACGGATCTTCTATAATTTATGGCGTCTGTTACTGTTTTCTCCATGGGTGTTTTACTAATTTTCGGACTGTGAAATTAGTCAATATGTAATTATTGACTTCACCCGATGACTTATTTTTTGTAGTAATACACTAGGCAAGAAAATACGATTAAAGTCATCAGTCTCATTATACTTCCAGAGATATAATGATATAGCTTTTTCCCCGATTTAAAAAACCTGTATGAGATTTATGTGATACAGGTTTTTTTGTGTTTTAAAGGCGAATAATGAAAGCTATATTTTGTATTGAATATGATATAAATATAGATGTTATATGATTGATTCATAGTATTTTAAATGAATTTTGATAAAATTGAATTTGACCCAAGGTTTTATCTTTCGGATACAGGGGAATTTAAACTTTTATCTTTGATAGGCATACGGAAAGCTAGCGATAAACCAAGTATAGGAGAATATAGAAATGGAATTGAACAAACACAGTAAAAACGTAACCCAAGACCCAACACAACCCGCGGCGCAGGCCATGCTTTATGCTATTGGTCTGACCGAAGAAGATTTAAAGAAACCATTGATCGGGGTGGCCAGTACGGGCTATGAAGGAAACCCCTGTAACATGCACCTAAACGATTTGGCGCAAGAAGTCAAAAAAGGAATCAACGAATCGGGTTCCGTAGGGCTTGTCTTCAACACCATTGGAGTTAGTGATGGTATTTCTATGGGAACTTATGGGATGCGATATTCACTTCCGTCCAGAGATATAATTGCAGACTCTATGGAGACTGTCGTACAGGCTATGAATTATGACGGACTTGCCACTATCGTGGGTTGCGATAAAAATATGCCTGGAGCGCTTATCGCGATGATTCGTTTGAACAGGCCATCTGTTTTAGTCTATGGCGGAACCATAGCCTCCGGATGTTTTAAGGACAAAAAGTTAGATGTAGTGTCTGCGTTTGAGGCCTGGGGAGAAAAAGTGGCCGGGACCATGAACGAGGAGGACTATAAAGGCGTTATTCAAAATGCATGTCCAGGTGCTGGTGCCTGCGGTGGTATGTATACAGCAAATACCATGGCTTCCGCCATTGAAGCCTTAGGTATGGCGATGCCTTACAATTCTTCCAATCCCGCGGTAGGGAAGGCAAAACAAATGGATGCCATTAATTCCGGTAGGGCCTTACGCCAACTGTTGGAAAAAGACATAAAGCCAAGCGATATCATTTCTAGGAAATCCATGGAAAACGCGGTACGTTTATTAACCTTGTTAGGGGGATCTACAAATGCTGTACTTCACTTCTTGGCCATTGCGAAAGCTGCTGACGTGGAATTTACTTTGGACGATTTTCAGCGTATAAGCGATACAACCCCATTTTTGGCCGATTTAAAACCGAGCGGAAAGTATCTAATGGAAGACCTGCACAGGGCCGGAGGTATACCTGCGGTAATGAAATTTATGTTGGATAACGGTATGTTGCACGGGGATTGTTTGACCGTAACCGGAAAAACGATAGCCGAAAACTTGGCCGAATTACCAGGATTAAAAGAGGGACAAAAAATCATAAAGCCTTTGAACGCTCCAATAAAGGCGACGGGGCATTTACGAATTCTTTACGGAAACTTGGCGGAAAAAGGTTCCGTAGCCAAGATTACCGGAAAGGAAGGAACTTATTTTTCAGGACCTGCCAAGGTATACGAAGACGAGTTTTTTGCCAATGCAGGAATTGGTAAAGGGGAGGTAAAAAAAGGAAACGTGGTAGTTATCCGATATGAAGGACCCAAAGGAGGGCCTGGAATGCCCGAAATGTTGAAACCGACTGCGGCTATTATGGGTGCAGGATTGGGTAAAGAAGTCGCCTTGATAACGGACGGCCGTTTTTCCGGTGGAACGCATGGCTTTGTGGTAGGTCACGTATGTCCGGAGGCACAGGAAGGTGGTTTGATCGGATTGGTTCAGGATGGGGATATTATCACGATAGATGCAGAGAAGAATCAGATTTCAGTGGATTTGACCGATGAAGAAATTGCAAAAAGAAAAGCGAATTGGGTGCAACCGGAGCTAAAGGTAAAACGCGGAAGTTTGTACAAATACGCAAGAACGGTATCGGAGGCGTCACAAGGTTGTGTGACCGATGAATTTTAATAAATAGTGAATGCCAGTAGTTTTATGCTGCATGGCGGTAATAGGGAATCGGGCTTTTACTTGCTTGAACTCTAATAGCAATTGAATTATGGAAACAGTAAAAGAAAAAAAAACGGCAGCTAAAACCAAAGAGACCATTACAATCTCGGGCGCGGAGGCTATTATCCACTGTCTTTTGGCAGAAGGGGTAGATTTGTTGTTCGGCTATCCTGGAGGTGCTATTATGCCCGTCTATGACGAATTATATAAATTTCAAGATAGGCTTACCCATATATTAACGAGGCATGAACAAGGCGCTACCCATGCTGCACAAGGCTACGCCCGCGTTTCGGGTAAAGTAGGGGTGGCTATGGCAACTTCGGGTCCGGGTGCCACGAACCTAGTAACTGGTTTAGCGGATGCCCAGATAGATTCTACACCAATGGTCTGTATTACAGGTCAGGTACCACGACATTTATTAGGTTCGGATGCTTTCCAGGAGACAGATATTATTGGTATATCTACTCCCGTTACCAAATGGAACTGTCAGGTTACCGAGGCGTCCCAGATTCCCGGGGCTATGGCGAAAGCGTTTTATATTGCGCGATCCGGTCGTCCAGGTCCTGTTTTGGTGGATATTACTAAAAATGCCCAATTTGAGGAATTTGAGTTTTCTTATGAAAAATGTACGGGTGTTCGTAGTTATAATCCCAGACCAAAACCAAGTATCGAGGCTATCACAGCCGCGGCCAAAATGATAAACTCGGCCAAAAAGCCATTTATCGTTTGGGGACAAGGTGTGATTTTAGGTAAAGCCGAAGAAGATTTAAAGGCCTTGGTAGAAAAGGCAGGCATACCTGCAGCATGGACCATAATGGGAGCCTCGGCATTGGATACCGCACATCCCTTAAATGTGGGTATGGTGGGTATGCACGGTAATTATGGCCCTAATTTGTTAACTAATGAATGCGATGTCCTTATTGCTGTAGGGATGCGTTTTGATGATCGTGTAACAGGAAGGCTAGAGGATTATGCCAAGCAGGCTAAAGTCATCCATTTTGAAATTGACCCTGCGGAGATACATAAAAATGTACATGCAGATGTCGCAGTTTTAGGGGATGCCAAAGAATCTTTGAAGCTGCTATTACCATTGATAAAGGCCAATTCCCATGAAGCTTGGCACGAGGAGTTCAAAAAGAAATATACGATTGAATATGATACGGTAATCAAAAATGATATCCATCCTACCAAAGCCGGATTAACGATGGGAGAGGTAATCGAGGAAATAAATATCGCATCGGGTAATAAAGCTGTCATCGTTACTGATGTGGGACAGCATCAAATGATCGGTTGTAGGTATGCGAAGTTTAACCGTTCCAAAAGTAACATTACCTCTGGCGGATTGGGAACTATGGGCTTTGCGCTTCCTGCCGCTATAGGTGCCAAGATGGGGGCAATGGACCGTGAAGTGGTTGCTATCATTGGTGATGGCGGGTACCAAATGACGATTCAGGAACTCGGTGTCATTTTTCAGCATAATGTACCGGTGAAAATCGTGGTGTTGAACAATGATCATTTGGGGATGGTACGTCAATGGCAAGAACTATTTTTTGAAAAACGCTATGCGTCAACGGTGATGGTAAATCCGGATTTCGTAAAAATCGCAGAAGGTTATCATATAGAGGCTAAATGTGTAAGTGAGCGAAAAGACTTGAAGTCAACCGTGCAGCACATGATGGCATCGGATAAGCCCTTCTTTCTAGAAGTAAAGGTAGAACAGGAAGACAATGTGTTTCCGATGATTCCTTCGGGAGCCTCAGTTTCTGAAATCAGATTGAAATAACGAATAGATTTCGACAAGGCACGTAGACAACATGAACGATACCAACATACAGGATATTCCAAATATGTATCCAGAGATAGTACGCAAGTCCACGGAAATTGGGTTTAGCATGCCATCCGATGTATTTATTGGAACGTTCTTAAAAACTTTGATTTCAAGTAAACCAGGAGGACGATTTTTAGAATTGGGAACGGGCATAGGCCTGTCACTTTCCTGGATGATCGATGGGATGGATGCCAATTCCAATTTAGTGTCTGTGGATAATGACCCGGAACTTATTGCAATAGCGCAACAGTATTTTGGAACCGACAAAAGAGTAGCTTTGGTTTGCGAAGACGGTTCAAGCTGGATTAAAGCGTATAAAGGGAACCAGTTCGATTTAATTTTTGCGGATGCGTGGCCTGGCAAGTATAGTGAAATAGAAGAGGTATTGGATTTGGTACAGTTAGGAGGGTTTTATGTCATAGACGACATGAAAGCCCAGCCGAATTGGCCGACTGGGCACGATAAAAATGTAGATAGCTTGGTTGCCTATTTAGAAAACAGGACAGATTTTAATCTAACGAAGATGAACTGGTCTACCGGATTGCTAATTGCGGTTCGGGTTTCAGATTAGGTTTAGTAAAAAGACTTCCTCTTATCAGTAAATAGAGAGTAAGAGAGAAAAGAAAGAATAAATTAAACATAATGTCATGATGAGTGCAGTCGAAGGGCTTTAGAGCATAAAGGGTCTTCAACTACGATTAGACTGACAATAGGAACAGTACAGAATGGAAAAAAAATGGTTTACCATGTCGGTTTACTCCGAAAACAATGTGGGATTACTGAATAGGATATCAGGAATATTTTTAAAGCGACATATTAATATAGAAAGTTTAAACGTCTCAAAATCAGAGATTGATAACGTTTCTAAGTTTACGATTGTCGTACATACTACGGATAAATGGGTAGAGAATATCGTTGGGCAGATAGAGAAACAAATAGAGGTCATCAAGGCCTTTTATCATACTGATGATGAGACCATTTATCAGGAATCCGCTTTGTTTAAGATTGCATCGGACCTACTGTTTGATGAGCGTCAAATCCAAAATATAATCAAGGAAAGTAATTCCCAAATTGTTACCGTGGCCAGAGACTTTTTCGTTCTGGCAAAAAGTGGCAGAAGACATGAAATCGATGAAATGTACGAGGAATTAAAGCCCTTTGGTATCATGCAGTTCGTTCGCTCTGGTCGCATCGCTGTATCAAAGGACGAAATGCAGATATCAGCATTACTTAAAGAATTTCAACATCAATAAATAGTAACCAATTTGTAAAATCAACGCCGTATTTTTCGGCAAATAAATTAAAAAAGAACATAAAAATGGCAAATTATTTTAATACGCTATCGTTAAGAGACCAATTGAAACAATTGGGAAAATGTAGGTTCATGGAGTCTTCGGAATTCTCCGATGGTGTAACTGCCTTAAAAGGAAAAAAAATAGTAATTATCGGTTGCGGTGCACAAGGATTGAACCAAGGATTGAATATGCGGGATTCCGGTCTGGATATCGCCTATACGTTAAGGGATGCCGCCATTAAGGAGAAAAGACAATCATTTTTAAATGCATCTGAAAACGGATTTACCGTGGGTACATACGAAGAATTGATCCCAAGTGCCGATTTAGTTATCAATCTTACGCCGGATAAACAACATACCGCAGTTGTAAATACTGTAATTCCATTAATGAAAGAAGGTGCTACCTTGTCTTATTCACATGGATTTAATATTGTGGAAGAGGGAACGCAAGTCCGTACCGATTTAACGGTAATCATGGTAGCTCCAAAAAGTCCAGGTTCTGAGGTTAGAGAAGAATATAAAAGAGGCTTTGGAGTGCCTACATTAATTGCGGTGCATCCAGAAAATGACCCGGAAGGTAAAGGTCTTTCGCAGGCTAAAGCATATGCAGCTGGTACAGGGGGCCATAAAGCTGGTGTATTGGAGTCGTCTTTCGTAGCTGAGGTAAAATCTGATTTAATGGGAGAGCAGACAATTCTTTGCGGCTTATTGCAAACAGGTTCTATTCTTTGTTTTGATAAAATGATTGAAAAGGGGATTGATGCCGGTTATGCCTCCAAGTTGATACAATACGGTTGGGAAACCATTACCGAAGGAATGAAGTACGGCGGTATAACCAATATGATGGATCGTTTGTCCAATCCGGCTAAAATAAAGGCCTTTGAACTTTCAGAGGAATTAAAGGATATAATGCGTCCACTTTTCCAGAAACATATGGATGATATCATGACCGGTCATTTTTCCAAGACGATGATGGAAGACTGGGCAAATGATGATAAAAACTTACTGACATGGCGAGCGGCAACTGGTGAAACCGCATTTGAGAAAACACCTGCCGGAGACCAAGAAATTACCGAGCAAGAGTTTTACGACAATGGCGTTTTAATGATTGCTATGGTTCGGGCAGGGGTAGAACTGGCATTTGAATCCATGACTGAATCGGGCATCATTGCAGAATCTGCTTATTATGAGTCGCTTCATGAAACACCACTTATCGCGAATACCATTGCAAGAAAAAAATTGTTTGAAATGAACCGAGTAATTTCGGATACGGCAGAATATGGCTGTTATTTGTTCGATCACGCGTGCAAACCTTTGTTGACCGATTTTATGAAAACCGTAGATACTGATGTTATCGGTACCAAGTATGGGGCGGGAGACGACAATGATGTGGACAACGCCACTTTGATCACAGTAAACGCTGCGTTACGCCAGCACCCTGTTGAGATTGTGGGCGCACGATTACGCGCCTCCATGACTGCTATGAAACCTATTGTATAATGAAGTTTTAAATTTCGTTGAAGTATGCTTCAGCGGTACTGGATGGATTATTTTCCCAAAGTAGCGGACATTAAAAAAGCGGCGTTAACCATAAGGCAAGTAGCCGAGGTAACGCCGCTTATCCATAGTATTCGCTTGTCCAAACAGTACAAAGCAGAAGTACTGTTAAAACGAGAGGACCTTCACAGGGTACGTTCGTATAAGATACGCGGTGCCTTCAATAAAATTAGTTCACTTACTGCGGAGGAGCGTAGTCTAGGAGTGGTTTGCGCTAGTGCGGGGAATCATGCCCAAGGTGTCGCTTTTGCCTGTAACCATTTGAGCATCAAGGCTACTATTTTTATGCCGGCAGTAACCCCAAAACAAAAAGTGGAGCAGACCAAAATGTTTGGCGATACTTGGGTAACGGTAGTTTTGGAAGGAGATACTTTTGATGATTCTTTTAAGGCTGCAAAGGTGTATTGTGAGGCAGAAAATAAAACCTTTATACATCCTTTTGATGACCCTAAAGTTATTGAAGGGCAGGCAACGGTAGGGTTGGAGCTTTTAGATCAAGTTAAAAAGCCTTTGGATTATATTTTTGTTGCCGTAGGAGGTGGTGGACTAGCATCGGGTTTGATCGGAGTGTTTAGTCAATTATCGCCCCATACCAAAATTATAGGCGTAGAACCTGAAGGAGCGCCTTCCATGAAAAATTCCATTTCCTTAGGCGTGAATACAGCCTTGGAAGAAATTGATAAGTTTATAGACGGGGCAGCGGTTAAACGGGTAGGGGATTTAACTTTTTCTATCTGTAAGGACAGGCTTTACAAAATGATAACAGTTCCCGAGGGAAAAGTCTGTCAAACTATATTAGATTTGTATAACAGGGATGCTATTGTAGTAGAACCGGCAGGAGCCCTCAGTATCGCGGCATTGGATATGTTTGCCGAAGAATTGGAAGGAAAGCAGGTTGCCTGTATTATCGGTGGCAGCAACAATGATATTACGCGGACGGCTGAGATTAAGGAAAGAGCGCTGTTATACGGACAATTAAAACATTATTTTATTGTTCGGTTTCCGCAACGGCCCGGCGCATTAAAACAATTTGTAGTTGAAATTTTAGGACCAACCGACGACATAACCCATTTTGAATACAGTAAAAAATCGAGTAAGGAAAACGCTCCGGCCATAGTGGGTATAGAATTAAAACATACATCCGATTTAGCACCACTAGTGCGACGTATGAAAGAAAATAACTTTTTTGGAGATTATTTAAATGATAAACCAGACCTTTTTCAATATTTGGTCTAAAACAAAAGATGATGAGCAAGAAAACTATAAGCATACCGGCAGAATTTTCTATCACGGAAACCATACATCAAAAGCACTATTTGGTAGATGGTGAGTTGAAACCTTGGAACGGGGAAAGCACGGAAGTGTATTCTACCATTTCATCCACCGAAACCTATAAACCAACCTTGCTAGGTAGTATTCCAGATATGCAGGAAACCGCTGCGCTGGATGCCTTGGACGCTGCCGTGAAGGCTTATGGAAAAGGACAGGGTGTCTGGCCTACCATGCACGTAAAGGACCGTATTGACTGTATGGAGGTTTTTGTGGAAAAAATGAAGACCAAACGGGCGGAGGTCGTGAAGTTGCTCATGTGGGAAATTGGTAAACCCCTACCGGATTCCGAAAAGGAATTTGATAGAACCGTTGATTATATCGTAGATACTATCGAGGATTACAAGCAACTAGATCGGGATGCTGCCAAGTTTCAAAAACACGATGGCGTGTATGCACATATTAAAAGAGGACCCTTAGGTGTAGTCCTATGCTTGGGACCTTATAACTATCCCTTGAACGAAACCTTCGCTTTGTTAATACCAGCCATCATTATGGGTAATACTACGGTGTTTAAACCTGCCAAACACGGTGTTTTGTTGATTACCCCACTCTTGGAAGCTTTTCAGTCGAGTTTTCCTAAAGGAGTCGTTAATATTATTTTTGGAAGGGGTAGGGCTGTTGCGGCACCTATTATGAAAACTGGTAAGGTAGATGTGCTGGCTTTGATAGGAAATAGTAAATCTGCCAATGCATTGCAGGAACAACATCCAAAGAGTAACCGTTTACGTTTGGTATTGGGCTTGGAAGCTAAAAATCCCGCTATTATCTTGCCGGATGCGGATATGGATTTGACCATTAACGAATGTATTGCCGGTACACTTTCCTTTAACGGACAACGGTGTACCGCTTTGAAAGTGGTCTATGTACATGAGGATATTCAGGAGAAATTTAATAGCCGTTTTGCGATGGCAGTAGACAACCTAACTTTTGGTAACCCTTGGGACGATGGTGTAAAACTGACGCCTTTGCCAGAACCACAAAAACCAGCATATATCCAAGAACTTATAGACGATGCCTTGGCTAAAGGGGCTACTATTTTGAATAAAAAGGGGGGACAGCATTTTGATAACTTTATTTGGCCAGCGGTTTTATATCCAGTCACGAAAGATATGAGGGTATATCAAGAAGAGCAGTTTGGTCCTATAATTCCTATTGTTCCTTTTGCTGATATAGAGGAACCTTTGGATGATATGGCAGAAAGTAATTACGGACAGCAAGTGAGCCTGTTCGGAAAGGATGTGTATGCCTTGGCGCCCTTAATTGATACCTTGGTCAATCTTGTTTGCAGGGTTAATTTAAACAGTTCCTGCCAAAGGGGACCTGATGTGTATCCGTTTACAGGAAGAAAGGATTCCGCTCAGGCTACATTGAGCGTACATGACGCATTACGTTCTTTCTCCATACGGACTTTTGTGGCGTTCAAGGATAATGATTTGAATAACGAGACGATACGGCAACTGTTAGAGACAAAACTTTCCAATTTTGTGAGTACGGATTATATACTCTAATTGTTGGAGTATTCTCGTAAAGTCAAGATGTTAGTTACAAGGTTTAGTTGGCTGAGACCTTTACTCTATTTATTAAAACGAACTGTGCTTGGTTATTCCAAGAAAATTCTTAATAGTAAAAAATGTATTCCGTATTTTTAAGGGAACTTCATAGGTAAGTATTATTTATGCCTGCCTCTGGCACATTTATGTTATCTAGAAGTAAGTCTTAGAGTTACTTCTCGATCTTATGTAAGTTGGCATTAATGTGGAGCTGTGAAACAATTTAAAAATTGAAACGTTACAGTTAGGTATAACTAGAAAATGAACCGTTTCTCAGCAAAACTAAAACTATACCGAAAGCCGTGAAGTATCTCAGAATTTTATGTGTTGCCTTAACTTTAGGATTAGTCTTTACTGGTATCACTGCTTTTATAGAGGAGTCGGAAACATACAGTAAAACGGTTTCTACCTTGTATATCGTTAGAGACAAGATTAGCAAGGAAAACTCTGAAATATACGACAAACGTCAGACGGAACTGCGTGTGGCATTAGATGCATATTTTCAAAAGGCGATTGTGTCTGGTGATATCGTAGGGGCTGGTGTGAGTATAGTGCAAGGCGATTCCATCATCATTTCTGAGGGATTTGGAAAGCGCAGTATGGAAGGAATAGCTAAGGTTAATGGCGAAACCGTATTTCGGTTAGGTTCCCTATCCAAGGGTTTTGCAGGTGTTTTAGCAGCAAGTTTGCAGTCGGAAGGAAGGTTAAGTTTTGACGATAAGATAGTTAAATACCTCCCCGAGTTTAAATTTGGGGACGAAGAAAATACGCAGAGCATAAAATTTGAACATATTCTATCCCATACATCAGGTACGCCATATCATAGTTTCACCAATTTGGTCGAGGCCGGAATAGCGGTAACGAAAATTGCAAATCGGTTCGACGAGGTTACGCCCATAAGTGCTCCAGGACAACAATACAGTTACCAGAACGCAATGTTTTCCTTAGGACAGGAAGTAATGCGCAAGGCTAGTGGTAAAGATGTGAAGACATTATTGATCAATAACTTTTTCAAACCTTTGGGTATGTCGCACATTTCTATGAACCATAGTGATTTGCTTAAAGAACCGAATGTGGCTTTACCCCATAAAAAAAATAGTAAAAGTTGGCGTACTGTACCGTTAACGGATAATTATTATAATGCGGTATTGGCAGGTGGTATTAATGCAAGTTCAGAAGACATGGGTAAATGGATGCGATTTCTACTTGGACATAATCCCGAGGTGCTGAAGGATAGTGCCATGCGACAAGTTTTTGAACCGTATATAGCCGTAGGGAACAACAATAAATACTATCAAAGATGGAAAGGCCACGTAAAATCTTCCTATGGATTTGGATGGCGTATTCATGAATACCAAAATACGGATGCGGATACCACAGAAACCGTTTGGCACCATGGAGGTAGCGTAAATAATTATAGAAATGAGATTGCCCTATATCCTGAATCCGACCTAGGGATTTGTGTTTTACTCAACGGAAACTCTAAACTAGCGAGAAACGTTATTCCCGATGTATACGCAATCGTTAAAAAAGTTTATGAAGAAAAAGAAGTAGCTGGTGTTGTTGAAAAAGTGCATCTTTAACTCCATTAAGGTATATTATAAAGGCTATTTAGCTTACTAATTACAATCGGTAGAAACCTATAGGTATACCTCTTCTTTCCGAAATCATATTGACCCAATGAGTATTCGTTGGGATTAAGAACGGTTGTAGAAAAATAGCTCAGTAGGTCCTTATTACTATTTTAAACTTTGTTTTAAGAATTTCGTTTAAAATATTATTTAAGTCTCAATATCATACTTTAATTACATGTGCTGTGATAAAGAATGAATAGCAAGTATGGTAATGAATAAGATTCTCCGTAAAACCTATCTTATAAAGGCTAAACCAGTTACTGGATAGGTTTCACAAAGAGTCTATTTTATAGCATCCTCAGTAGTTATCTTTTTAACGGTACAATGTTCAATTATTTACCTAAATGAAAACGTTTTTATCTCTTTGAATGGAGAGTTATCAAGTTTCTCTATTGATTCTTTGTATGCTTTCCAATCTTTGGTAAAAAACGAATTGGTTTTTTCTAAGGCAGCTTTTAGTTCTGCCTCAGCATATTGGATAAGGTCACGTTCCGTTTTTGTAATACCTGTTTTACGAGAATTGGTATAACGTCTGGCAGTTCCAATACGTTGCATAACTGTAATTTCAGGATTACGGGTTATCCCTTGGCGGTTGTCATCCTTGCCTAAGTATAGCACTATTACAGAGTCGATTTGCTTAGCGATGTCTTTAGAAGCCTTGATCTGATCTTTATACTTCTTCTCGTCCAATGCTTTCAAGTCCTTGCTATATTTTTCAGCTATGGCTTTTGTCTCTACGAGTTGCTTTACAGCATCCGCAGCGGTCTGACTCATCTTTTCTATACTTTTCCCAGTCGCGTAGACCTCATCTGCAGCAGCTTTGTTTACAGGAAGTCTTGGATCTGACTTAACCGTAATCTTCGCTTCATCGGTTACGTTTCCAAAACTCATTTCTATCGTGTATGTTCCTGGCTTAACATCCATTCCCCCAGATTCCCTTTTATTATTTTGTATTCTTCTTGTTGCCCTATCAGGACCTTTTTCATCCATACTCCAATAGATTCTGTGAAATCCTGCTTTTTCTGGCGTCTTATATTTTAAAGTACGTATGAGACGTTCACCATCATAAAAATCGAATTGTATGGAATCCTTTTTTTGTACGCCGGTCAACTTCTTGTCATTATCAGTTTGTGAGGCACCATCACTATCCTTTTTGGTATCGTCTTCTTTATCACCTTCGTCATCACCTTTTTTTGAATCCTCTTTTTTCTTTTTACCTTCTTTTAAAAAGTAGGTAATCATGGCACCTTCTTTTTTGTTTTCCGCGTTGTACATCCCATCAGCACCAAAACGACTTCCGGTAGGTTGTTGGTACGCAGCTTGGTACGCAGTTGGTGGGGTAAATAGTTTGGCATCTTTTTCAAGGATAGATTTGTCTGATGCCAAAGTGCGTAAAGGTCTTATGTCATCCAATACCCAAGCTGCACGACCAAAGGTTCCTATTACCAAGTCGTGTTCCCTAGGGTGTATGACAAGGTCTTTTGTAGAAACTGTTGGGAAACCTTCTGTCCATTTTTGCCAATTGGCTGCGGCGTCAAACGAGATATATAGCCCATCATCCGTTCCTAGAAACAGCAAGTTTGGGTTTTCTAAATCTTCAACAATACTTAAGGTGTAGCTTTGCACATCGTTCGCATCTACAATACGCTCCCATGTTTTGCCGTAGTTTTTAGTGCGATATGCATAAGGGGTGTAGTTGAACCTTCGGTAGTCGTTTGCAATCAAAAGTGCTTCTCCTTTGTTTTTGTTGGAGGCTTTTATTTGAGGTATCCAACTTCCCGAAGGTAGCCCTTTCAGGTTTTGGGTTACCTCAGTCCACGTACTGCCACCGTTTTGTGTAAAATGTACCTTCCCATCATCGGTTCCTACCCAGAGCATGTCTTTTTCCACCGGCGAAGATTCAATGACCAAAATAGTAGTATGATTTTCTGCTCCGGTAGCATCCATACTTAATCCGCCACTTTCGCTTTGTTTTTGCTTTTCGGGGTCGTTGGTGGTCAAATCGGGCGATATAATCTCCCAAGTAAGTCCTTTGTCCGTTGTTTTATGTACAAACTGACTCCCAAAATAAGCGGTACTGTTATCAAATGGGTCTTGCCCAATTGCCGAGTTCCAGTTAAACCGAAGCTTGGTATCCGCGTCTGGTGGGGTAGGTTTTACCGTGTAATTATTACCGGTGATATGGTCGTAACGTGATACACTTCCTTGCTGACTCATGGTGTACCCAAACTGTGAATCGTCTAAATCCGGAACGACATCAAATCCGTCCCCAAAACTTATTTCTTGCCAGTAACTGTTACGAATACCTTGATCACGCCAAACGTAGGCAGGACCTCTCCACGATCCATTATCTTGCATGCCACCGTATACGTTATACGGAAATTCGTTGTCTACATTAATATGATAAAACTGTGCAACGGGTATATTCCCCACAAAACGCCATGATTTGCCTCCATCTCTAGTGATATTCATTCCTCCGTCATTTCCATCCATCATAAACTGTCCGTTTTCCGGATGTATCCACCAGGCATGATGGTCTGGGTGAACGCCATTATCAACTCTATACGCTGGCATCAGTTCAGTAAAGTTTTTACCACCGTCTTCGGAAACGTTTACGTACGTAAATACAGAATAGACCCTATTTTCATTTTGCGGGTCGACATAAATTTCGGAGTAGTAAAAAGGTCGGTTTCCAATGTCGGATTTATTATTAATCATTTTCCATTTAAAGCCACCATCTTCAGATTTGTATAAAGCGTTCTTTTTGGCCTCTACCAATGCATAGACAATATCTGGTTTGCCGGGAGCTATGGCAATACCAATACGGCCGAGGTTGCCTTTTGGAAGTCCGTCTTCCTCGGTAATTTGTTTCCAATTTTTTCCGCCGTCATGGGTCATATATAGCCCGCTACCTTTTCCCCCAGAGTTAAAAAACCAAGGTTCCCGCTTGTGTTCCCACATGGCAACAATAAGTTTATTGGGATTGGTGGGGTCCATGACCATATCTGCAACACCTGTTTTATTGTTGACAAATAAGATGTTTTCCCAAGTTTCACCTCCATCCGTGGTTTTGTAAACACCACGTTC
>CAYGUY010000048.1:2606-29274 GCA_964353165.1 uncultured Maribacter sp. | reverse complement strand
TGAATTAAGTAAGTAGAACTTTAATTATTAGCCTTATAGTAAACACAAAACTGAACACGCTTTGGAACATGGTTTTATAAAATAGTATCTGGAAGCCCCTATTTATATTGAGTTAATGATTTTAACGTTGAATTCATAACCAGAAGCGGAGGTCGGGGAATCGTGCCCCCCTCTCGCTACAATGATTAAAGCCTTTGGAAACAAGGGCTTTTAATGATAGGAAAAATAAGCACATGTTTAAAACAGCTCGCTCTTTACACGTTCATAGTAACTATCACTAACAGGTATTTTAACATCCCCCAGTAAAAGGTCTCTCCCTTTCAAACCGGTAACTAATTGCCGGTTTATGATATAAGAACGGTGCACCCGCATAAAAAGTGAACTGGGCAGTAGGTTTTCCAAAGACTTCAACGACTGATTGCTCATAATCTTTTTATCGGCTGTATGGTAATTCACGTATTCACTATCGCTTTCGATATAGCGAATATCAGCGTACTTTAATTTATGAAGGTCATAGCCAGATTTTACGGTTATAGCATCTTCATCAGTATTTGATTCACTTATTGTTTTCAGTTTGTTTACCCCCATTAAAAAACGTTCAAAAGTGATTGGTTTTAAAAGGTAGTCGAGTACATTGAGTTCATAGCCTTGTAAAGCATATTCGGAATAGGCCGTGGTGAAAATAATTTTGGTGTTTGCACCCACCATTTTGGCAAAATCGGTTCCTTTTAACTCGGGCATTTGAATATCCAAGAACAACAAATCAATCTGTTGGTTATTCATAATTTCGATAGCTTCTAAAGGGTTTTCGGCTGATCCCGCCAATTCTAGAACATCTAATTTTTTAATATAGGTAGTTAACAGCATTCTTGCCAATTCCTCATCATCGACTACCAAACATTTGATTTTAGCCATGCAAATCTATTTTTAAGTTCACCTTAAAAGCTTGGGAAGTTTCATTGATCAATAACTCATGTTGGTTAGGGTATAGGATGGCCAATCTTTTTTTTACATTTTCAATTCCTATTCCACCTACTTCATCCTTAACTCCCGGCACAAGTGGTTTACTATTTTCAATTTCAAAAAGGATGCTATCCTTATCTGCATCAATTTTCATCCGAATAAACACCTCCTTTATTTTTTCAATATTGCCATGTTTTAGGGCATTCTCCATAAAGGGAATAAAGAGCATGGGGGCAATTTTAATATTTTGACTGGCCACTTTAAAATCAACTTCAATCGGGTATTGCTTACTACTCTTTAATTCGAACAATTTTATATAGTTTGTAATATAGGTAATCTCTTTTTCTAATGGTACCAGTTCCTGCTCACATTCATAGAGTACGTAGCGTAACATATCCGAAAGATAACCGATACTCTGCTGCGTCTTACCAGAATCAATGACCGAAAGCGCATAAATATTGTTCAGTGAATTGAATAAAAAATGAGGATTAATTTGAGATTTTAAAAGTTTGAGTTCGGTCTGCAAGGATTCATTCTTATTTACTATGATTTCTTCTTCCTTTTTTTGGGCAAACAAAAAGGTTTCTATAAACGTAGCCACTATATAAGAAATGGACAGCATCAGCAGGTTTAGAAAGAATCTAGGTGGTGGCTTTCGTTGCATTCCCCTAGCAATGTTCATATCCGGTCCAGGAGGTGCTCCCATGCCGGGACCAGATCTAGGTCCGGGCCTTACACCCAAACCTTGAGCCGAACCAATATCAGGAATAAGAAAGGTGCATAATAAGACAATACCTATGGATAGTAATGCGAATAGCACATATTTTCTTTTGAACAAAAGAGCAGGTGCCGTATAAAAAACAAGCACAGCTATAACTGCAATCTGCAAGACAAAAGCAAGGCTGTTCTCCTTAAGAAATTGTAAATCCTCTCCGAGAAAAAACCAAGCAGTAAGCCATACGACAAGCCACAAAGCTACTTGAAAAAGAAATCGTTTGAACTGGTTCATATTACAAATAAAAGGAAATAAAAATCATTCAACTCTAGAAAACCCACTTTCGCACAGGTATTAAAATGGGAGCTACTGTCTCACATAGTCCGTTCACTTAAAAGGAAGCGACATTAGCTGATTTCAGGTATTTCACATTTGACTTTTAATCACCTTTGATATCAAATTCACATACCAAAAACAAAAAGACATGAATAAAAGAACGATTAAACTAGGAGTATTAGCGATAGCCATTGGCCTATTTGCATCTTGCAAAATGAACGCTCAAAATGATAATGGTAGACAAGAAAGAAAAGAAAGACCCTCGGTGGAAGAACTCTTTAAGCAACTGGATTCGGATGAAGATGGAAAACTTTCAAAAAAGGAAGTAAAAGGTCCGATTAAAAATGACTTCTCCAAAATAGACACAAACGAAGACGGCTTCCTTTCTAAGGAAGAGGTTGAAAAAGCCCCTAAACCAAAAAGAGGGGAAAGAAGACCTCAAGGAAGAAAATAAATTAAAGTTAACATTTAGAAAACGGTTCCATGAAAAAATTAACGATTAAATACCTTTACTTTTTACATCTGATTGTTCTGGCCACATTTTTATTTACAGCTTGTTCTGATGATGACTCAGTACTAGATCCAGCCGACGATTCCTCAGTTGTAGATGATGAAACGGCAACGGAAGATGATACCACTACCTTAGATGACTCCAATTTTGTGGCCACGGACTGGACTACGGAGACCCATAGCAAAGACGCCGACCCAAATTTTACAGAAGTATTCGACAATACCACTGTAAAGAGATTCGATTTCGTCATCTCAGAGGCGAACTGGGAATTGATGCTAGACGATATGACGGACTTATATGGCACTTTTGGTAGCTCGGCCAATGGTCCAGGAGGTGGCGGAGGTCCAGGTGGTCAAACCACTTTCGCAGATGAAGATCCCATTTTTGTTCCGGGTTCGGTTTTTTACAATGGTAAGGAATGGTACAAGGTAGGTCTACGCTTTAAAGGGAATTCAAGTTTGGCGGGTGCTTGGAGCGCGGGTATTTTAAAACTGGCCTTTAAAATGGATTTTGATGAGTATGAAGACGATTATCCACAAATTGACAATCAACGTTTTTACGGCTTTAAAAAATTCAGTTTAAAGAATAATTATAATGACCGATCTTTTCTAAGGGAAAAAGTGGCGGCAGAAGTATTTGCGGATGCAGGCTTGGCGGTTTCCAATACGGCATTTTACACGCTTTACATTGATTATGGCGATGGTCCTAAATATTTTGGACTATACACCCTAGTAGAAGAAGTAGATGGTACGGTAATCGACACCCAGTTCTCAAGTGACGATGGCAATCTTTACAAGCCGGAAGAGGATGGGGCAAACTTTGCCTTAGGTACGTTCAATGAGGAGGGTTTTGAGAAAAAGACCAATGAAGATGATGCCGATTGGAGCGATATTCAAGCTTTATTCGCAGCCCTTCATGACGAAACCCGAACTACGGACCCTACAACATGGCGCACCAATCTAGATGCCGTTTTTGATACTGACGTCTTTTTGAACTACCTCGCAGTGAATACGGTCATCCAGAATTGGGATACCTATGGTAGAATGCCACATAACTACTACTTGTACAATAATCCCGATAACAACAAGCTCACTTGGATTCCGTGGGATAACAACGAGGCCTTACAAGAAGGAAATAGGGAGGGCTCCCTTAATCTTGATTTTTCAGATCTGGCCTCAAGCGAGTGGCCGTTAATCTCGTATCTCTATGCCGATGATACCTACAAGGCTATTTACGACAATTACGTACAGGCCACTATTGACGGACCTTTTGCAACATCCCAAATTCTATCTGTATATAGCACGTACGCATCGCTAATTGAAACCTATGCAAGGTCAGAAGTGACTGGATTCTCATTTTTGAACAATAGTGCCGATTTTCAGGCAGCGATCAACGAGTTGAATTCTCATGCTACGCAACGTGGGGCAGCGGCAAATAGTTATTTAAACAATTAAAGCAAAGAAAAATTGAGTTGGTTTGGTTTTTAGTTGGATGACAAGAGCTTCATAAATACACGTGAAGCTCTTTCCCAAACAAGTTCAACATCATAAATTTCTAAGAAGATTATATATAAAAACAATATAATGAAACACAGAACTAATCTAATACCTCTAATTTGTGCATTTGCCATTTTTGTTTTAATAGGATGTTCTTCCTGTAGCAGCAACAATGATGATACCGTTGCGGATGAGGAAGTTATTGACGCTTCAAACGATGATATAAACACGCTGATGGTAGATGCATCATTATTCTTAACCGATGACGGATCGGTTACAATAACCACCGTACCCTGCACACTTTCAGATGGCACTTCAACCGATTGCTATCAAATTGTCGCCACCAGTACCCCGGCTGATCATGAAATGGGTCCGTGGTGTCCGGATAATATTACAGACGATGCGTCAAAAGGAGGCATATGGCTAGAAAATGGTGAGGTTTACGACGTTGATGGGGCATTCATTGAGAATATGGCCACTTTTTATAATGATAATACATGGATGATGTACGATGCCAACGGTGATATTTACACCACGGAAACGGAAGATGATTGTGCCAATGCAGCAAACCCTAACGTTGGAGTGGAATACGAGAATTTTTGTGTGGAATGTTTACCCTCTTACGTTGCCGATTTAACACAAACATACCTAATACCTATTAGTCCTATAAAACTGGCAACACCTGCAAGTTTTGGCTCTCCAGGACCCCCAGGTATAGGTTCTAACGGACCGTCTCAACGAGGAGTGGCTTTTAACGGAGTTGTTTTTGACGCCCCCGCACCAACCGATGCCATTTTAGGTGCCTATACCTTAGCTCCTTTTGACGACGCTGGCGGACACATTAATTTAAATGCGGGCTACCACTACCACGCAGCGACTGGAGTATCAACTCAAATAGCTCAAAATGATGGACATGGGGCCATGATAGGTTACGCCTTTGATGGGTTTGGACTTTATGCCCAGTTAAATGAAAATGGAGAGGAGCCCACAAATTTAGATGACTGTAGAGGTCATGAAGATGAGACCAGAGGATATCACTACCATGTAGCTGCTCCTGGCACGAACAGCTTTATCAATTGTTTAAACGGGGCATACGCCAACTAAATATAAACCTCATGTATAAAAGGATACTATTTATTTGCCTATTCTTAATTTCCATGGTGACAAAAGCGCATCAAGTGGATGTATCTACCACTATGTTGGTTCAAAGGGAAAATTATACTTGGGTGTTACAGATTAGTGCTTCCTTAACGGCATTTCAACATGAAATACGCACCCATTTTTCAGAAACTCCCTATAAAACCCCCGAGGAGTTTCAACAAATGGTGTTGGAGCATATGAAGAACAACATTCATTTTAGGGTTAATGATGAAAAGAAGGTTACTCTTGGTAATGGCGTTGTACAACTTGGGCATGAAACCAAGGTGGTTTTTGAAGTCTTTGGAATTCCTGGGAACATAGATTCGATACAGTTTAGTAATACGGCTTTTAACGACATCCATAGAAACCAAAGTGCGCTAATATTTTCAAAAGAAGGATTTGATAAGGAACATTTTGTTTTAAACAATACAAATAATCACACAGTAGTCTTAACTGTAAACGGAAATGAATTCGTAGCGGATGATAAAAGCAAAGCAGAAATTTTTTCGACCTATTTAGGGCTAGTATTCATCGGCCTTTTAGGCATCGGGTTTTTGCTGTATAAAGGCATTAGAAAATAAATACTAAAATCAAACGAATAAGCGCTTGTGCAAACGAATACATCCTTTTTGGCGGTATTCTGAAATTGGTTCGCCCAGAGAATATTGTCGTTCGCTTAAAATTTGATACTACCCGCTGATTATGAAATTTTCTTTCCCATTTATTTAAGATATTTAAACTCTAAAACTAAATTAATAAAAATTATGAAAAAAGATGTAATAAAAAAAGTTGTTTCCGTATCTATGATAATACTAATGGCTTTAGTAGTTTTTGTAGCATGCAGCAATGATAGTAATGATAATACCGATACAGATGCGGAAATGGAAACTTCGACTTCCGAAGCTAGCCCAACACCCTTATCCGCTTTTGATGAATTTAACCTGGATGCAGTTACTGTTTCTTTTGATGGAGATAAAATCACCATTGATTCAAACGGCTTGCCCAACCATACATCTCCATACTGGGAGGAGACGGACGCTTTATATATTGAACCTATAGTGGCTACACGCCAGACGCCTGGTCGTATTGGTGGAGATCGCAGCCTTACCGTTACAGTTCCTTCTGCTCCAGAAATAGCGGCTTCAAGTACGGCCACAGGATTAGGCCCTATTGGGATATCAGTAACAGGTGTTCCTATTTTCAATGACACGGAGGGTCCAGGGAGGCCAATAGAAGAACAAATTGTTGAAACGTTTGATTATGCAGGGGCGCACAATGGCCCTAGTGGTTATCACTATCATATTGAGTCCTATGATGTGCCAGAAAATACGGTGCTTTCTCAGAATGACGAAAAACTGGTAGGTATCATGGCAGACGGCTTTTTAATTTATGGAAGAAAATGTAATTCTACAGGGGATTATCCAACAGATTTGGATAGCTCTGGGGCACATACAACAGCAACACAACATAGTGACGGCGGAACATTTTATCATTACCACATCATCAATGAATTCTACTTAGGATCCATAATCGCTCTTTTTGCGGTTGATTTACAGGGTACTCCTAATAGTATTATGTAGCCCTCTTATGTAGATGATAGAATCAGAAGAAACCACTTTTAATTAGAAATTATAAAAGGTGGTTTCTTATACAATTAAATCACAGTACTTAATATTTTAAAGATGAAAACATATTTTTGGTTGCTTTTGTTTTCCTGCTTCGTATTGCCTGCTTGTTCTGAGCAAAAAATAGAACCCACACAAAATAAAACCACTGAAAAGGTTTTAGAAGTACCTGATACATCAGTTTTAAAATCAGCTTTAAAATATAATCATAAAGTATCGTTATGGACTTTAAACGAATCACCCTATTCCGGATTCGCCGTCAGCTATTATCCAGATAGCACCTTTAAGGAAAAGTTCGGCATCTTAAACGGAAAAAAGCAAAACGAAGCAACTCAATGGTTCCCTGATGGACATTTGAAAAATGTCACAAACTATCATAAGGGTAAATTACACGGAGAAAAAAAATTATGGTCTTCAGATTCACAACATGTTTTGATAGCACACTTCAATTATCAAACAGGTAAGGCTCATGGAGAGCAAACGAAATGGTATCCGAGCGGTGAGCTGTACAAAAAGCTGAACCTAAATAGAGGAAAAGAAGAAGGCATACAACAAGCATTCAGAAAAAACGGGGTTTTATATGCCAATTATGAAGCCAAAAACGGACGTATTTTTGGCATGAAAAAAGCTAATCTATGTTATCAATTAGAAGATGAAACTGTTGTCAGAAATTAAAAAATTTGGGTTTGTATCGGTCTCTATATTTGTGATTTTCAGTAGTTGCAGACAAGAATTCAAGAATGGGACTCCTAATACCGAAAAAACAAGTAGGGTAGCGTTTTTGCCATACTATAACGAGGAATCTTTTACGCCAAATTGGATAACTCCCGATAGTGATGAAGAGAAGGGGTTTCACAAGATCCCCGATTTTAATTTGGTTAATCAAATGGGAGACACCATTACTCAAAAAACCTTTGAAGACAAAATATATATTACCGATTTCTTCTTTACCAGCTGCCCCGGCATCTGTCTAAAAATGACGGGGAATATGACCTTACTGCAAGAAGAGTTCAAAGATGATGCGGAGGTATTGTTATTGTCCCATTCGGTCACGCCCACCATAGACTCCGTTTCCGTGTTAAGGGATTATGCGGATGACCATGGTATTATTTATAATAAATGGCATTTGGTTACTGGAGATAAAAATGAGATTTATAATCTAGGAAGAAACCATTATTTTGTTGAAAACGATTTAGGCATTCCAAAAGACATCAACGATTTTCTGCACACGGAAAACTTTCTGCTTATAGATAAGAATAAACATATTCGGGGAATTTACAACGGATTAAACAAAGCCTCTATAGCCCAATTAGTTACGGATGTCAAAACCCTAAAAACAGAGCAGTCCTTATAGATTGTTGAAAAAACCTTCTGTTTAAGATTTGGATTCGGGCGAATAGGTACTTCTTTTTAAAACCAACCCTTTTAGGGAAAGCGTTCCTGTACTATTGTTTACTTTTTGAAAGTATGCAAATACTACCATAATTATTACGCTCCTACAGCAAATTAAGTATGTTCAATCTTAGGTACTCTTCCTTATTCACCTCAGACAAACTGGAAAGGACACTATATAAAATGTAACCGCTTTTATGATTTAAAAACAGATAACTCATCAATATTGAGAAGTCGCCATTGAACTTTATAGTCATATAGAAGTAAAACAGCCTGAATTCAAAAAAATAGTACCTTCGACAACCTAATTTCTCATTAACCAACCAACGATATGCAAACTTCAAACGAGTTCGACGAGCTGCAACACCTAGATGAAGAACAACTACCCGTAGCCAAACATAAATTACATGATTGGACCCATTTTGCAGGTCTATATGCTGCCGAACATGTCGCAGCGACAGAGTTTGTTATTGGAGCTACTTTTGTAGCCTTGGGTGCCAAAACCATGGATATTATCCTCGGGCTCCTGATTGGTAATATCTTGGCGGTACTAAGTTGGAGGTTTATCACCTCTCCAATTGCGGTTGAAACGCGTTTGAGTCTCTATACCTATCTCAACAAGATTGCGGGCGATTCTATGACCAAGCTGTACAATTGGGCCAATGTCATTATTTTTTCGGTGATTTCAGCGGCAATGATTACTGTCTCGTCATCAGCGGTACGCTTTGCCTTTGACATTCCTGCACAACTCCACTGGCACCCTACCAATGCCTGGTTTATCCTCATTGTACTAGCAGTTGGCATCGTTGTGGTTTCCATAGCGCTTTACGGTTTTAATGCCGTCTCCGAATTTTCGGGTATTTGTGCCCCTTGGCTTTTTGTGATGTTTACAAGTGGTGCCATGGTACTCCTCCCCGCTTTATCCCTAGATGTTTTCGATAAAACCTTACCATCTGGATGGACCGATATACTATCGCTGGGCGACCAAAGTATATGGACAGGTATCAATAGCGATGGCAAACCGGGCATTGGATTGATCGAAGTCATCGGCTTCGGTTGGGCCGCCAATAGTATCACCCATTTTGGGTTAATTGATATGGCCCTACTCCGCTATGCTAAAAAGAAGAACTATGCATACGCATCCAGTACCGGGATGATGTTCGGTCACTACATAGCATGGATCGCTGCGGGAATAATGGGTGCTGGTACTTCTGTTATTTTAGGAAAATCCATCGTAGAATTGGATCCGGGCGATGTTGCTTATTACGCACTAGGTTGGTCTGGTTTTGTAATCGTCATCGTTGCCGGTTGGACTACTGCGATTACCAATCTGTATAGAGCAGGTTTGGCTGCACAGGCAATCTTCTTTAACCACTCCCGAAAGAAAACGACCATAGTGGTTGGTTTGGTCACCGTTGCCATTGCCTGCTTCCCTTTCGTATTTTCACAAATTCTACCGCTACTCACCTATGCAGGCTTACTGGTCGTTCCAGTGGGTGCCATCGTATTTGCCGAACATCAAATTTTTCCTATAATTGGCTTTACGCGCTATTGGTCTTCCTACCGTAAGCTTACCTTTAGTACACCTGCCGTAGCCTCTTGGGGCTTGGGCTTGGGTTTTGGTTTTGGTCTGCAAGCATTAGATGTCATTTCCTTTTACTACCTATTTATCCCCACCTGGTTTTTTACCATCGCGGTGTATACATTCCTTGCTTCCAAATATGGAGCAAGGGAAACCTATGCGGAAGAAGCAAAGCAAGAAGATGTACGGCAGGAAACCATTGTACGTTTTCAGGAAGAACTAGCTAAAAGTGAACCAATACATGTAAAAGACGTTTCAGGATTCACTAAAGGGTTAAAATTCGCCGCTATAGCAGCCTTGGCCACTACCCTAGTTTTGGCTTGCAATGTACTCTTCGGAAGTGCCACGGAAGCGAATTACATTGAAAACAGAGAACTCTTTTACACCTATGCTTTCGTTTGTACGATTGTTTATTTCGTGTTGGCCTATTGGGCGTTGAAACGTGGGAAGGCAAATACATAGAAGACATTAAGAAGGCAAGATTTTTGATGTTAGGGATAGGCGGAAGTACTAACTTGTCTAACGGCGCTCAGGTTTATATTTTGATTATCGAGTTAAATACAACAACAATAAGAATGGAAATTCCAATACCACTCAATCAGGAAAATTTAGAACAAATACGAAAGCATATACCCGTACCCAAGTTTACACGCCCTGGGGATAAAACAGGAATCGTACATATTGGTGTTGGCGGATTTCATAGAGCACATCTAGCCTATTATCTAAACCAACTAAAAAATAACGGTGAAGCCTCCGGGTGGGGAATTTGTGGCGTAGGTTTGCGCGAGGCGGATGCCACCCTTCACGATATTTTCAAAACCCAAGACCACCTGTATACCTTAATGGTCAAAAATCCTAATGGCACAATGGAACCCGAAGTCATTGGGTCCATCGTAGACTTTAAAATGGGTACGACCGATGCGGAATCCGTTATTGCCCACATGGCAGCTGCCGAAACCAAGATAATCTCGTTAACGATAACCGAAGGCGGTTATAATTTTAACCCCACAACGGGAGAATTCAATTTTGATAATCCAGACATAAAACACGAACTGCGCCACCCACATGATCCCAAAACGGTCTATGGCTTTTTAATGGCGGCGCTGAAAATAAGACACGATGCAGGCTTGCCAGCGGTTACCATTTTATCCTGTGATAATATAGAGCACAATGGCGATGTGACCCGTAAAATGCTCCTCGCCTTTGCCGAAGCACAAAACGCCGACTTGGCCGCGTGGATCGCAAAGGAAGTCCGTTTTCCCAATAGTATGGTCGACCGTATTACACCGGTAACCTCGCAGGCGGATATCGAAACGCTCACACAAAACTATAGTTTAATGGATGCTTGGCCCGTTACCTGCGAACCCTTTATTCAGTGGGTCGTAGAAGACAAATTTGCTAATGGCAGGCCCACTTTTGAAAACGTAGGGGTGCAATTTGTATCCGATGTAGGCCCTTATGAGAAAATGAAACTGCGCTTGCTCAATGCCGGGCACTCCGTTTTGGGCCTTTTAGGAGCGCTTCACGGACACCCAACGATCAACGCTTGTGTGGAAGACGAGGTTTTTAAGAACTATCTGCGCGCCTTTTTGGACACGGAAGCCACTCCCATCCTTGGGGATATCCAAGGCATTGATCTATCTGCTTACAAGGATAGCCTTTTGGAGCGTTTTGCCAACCCAAACATCAAGGACAGCGTGGGCCGTATCTGCTCCGAAAGCTCCGCAAAACTGCCCAAGTTCCTCATCCCGACCATTCAGGAGAATTTGGCGAGGGGCGGAAGTATTCAATTCGCGACCCTAGTCATTGCAGCGTGGTGCTATTATAGCGATAAACAAGCCGATCAAGGTGGAAACCCTTTAGAAGTAATCGATGCCCTAAAAACGGAGCTGCACGAAGCAGCTGCAGCATCACAGGACGACCCCTTAGCCTTTATTAAGCAGCAATCTCTATTTGGAGACCTAATTAAAGATGGGCGTTTTATTACTACGTATCACGCAATGCTGGAACAACTGTACGAAGGGACTCCCGTTAAAACCTTGATGCGGGACTTGCTTTGATATACAACCAAACTTCATTTAGTGTTCATAGTTTTACGGAAAATTGTTATTTAAATTTTTATTTCAATTTTAAGCTGTATCACGAGTACCATAAACTTCGTTTATTACAAAGCTTTTTATGACAGGTTTTGGCCATTATTGGTGCGATTTTTTTTCTTTTGTTTGTTTATATTGCAGTATGCCGATAAAAGAGCTAAACGTACTAAGGTACGTTTAGCCAATTGTTAGCGGTTATTTAAAAACTAAACATTATGAAAAATAACTTACTAATAATATTACTAATTCTTACAATAGTTTCTTGTAAGGAAAAAAGTACAAAATCATCTACCAACGATTCAAAAACTGAAATTATGGACCATAAAAAAGACTATAAAGGAACTGGTAGTATTACTCAAGGCTTGGCGGAAACTAAAATTGAAAGCCTTTTAAGTTCTAATCCAAAAGGTAGCAGAATTGCTGGCATTGGTGAAATTAAAGATACTGATGGAACTATTTGGACAGTTCCCGGAATTACCAATTTCAATACTGCGCCAAAAGCATTTGATTTGTATAACGAGCATAGTGGAGTGACACCGGGTAATCTATCCGAAGTAGATTTAGACGCTGTTCCTGTTTCAGAAATTGATGCTGACGGCGAAATTATTACAGGCTATATTTTTGCAGACAATTATTTTGAATTATATATTAATGGCAAACTAATCGCAATAGACCCAGTTCCATTTACTCGGTTTAATTCGAACATCGTGAAATTCAAAGTTAAAACACCTTATACAATTGCTGTAAAAGTTATCGATTGGGAAGAAAACTTGGGTTTAGGTTCTGAAAATAACAGAGGTAAAAACTTCCATCCTGGAGATGGTGGTTTTATAGCTAGTTTTAGTGACGGTACAGTTACAAACAATAAATGGAAAGCACAAACATTTTACACAGCACCCATAAGTGATTTAAGTTGTTTAAGCGAAGTTGGAGAAAAAAGGCTTTCTTCAAATTGCAGTAAAGATGGTGTTAATGATGCGACTAATTTTTATGGCATACATTGGAAGATTCCGGAAAATAGTTTTTCTGCTGATTTTGACGACAACCAATGGCCAAATGCAACAACTTATACCGAGGATTTGATAGGTGTTAAAAACAAAAAAGCATATATGTATTTCATAGAAAAATTTAGTGGAGCCGGCGCTGAATTTATCTGGTCCACGAATGTTGTTTTAGACAATGAAGTTATAGTTCGTTTTAAAGTGGAATAAAAACTGCAGTAAAAAATGTATAAAAAACAAAGGGCAGTTTAGGCTTACCGAAAGGTCAGTATTCATTTATAAAGTCACCAATCCGAAACGTATCGCTTATCACCTGCCCTACGTTTTTTGTACTGAATGACAGAGAGCGAAAAACCTATTTTAATTATGTTAATATTCGGAGGGGTATCTGAGAAAAAAATCAAATACGGGATTCTCAGAGACTCGAATTAAGTTAATACGCAGACTCCCGTTGTAGCACATTACAAAAATGAAAGAAATACCAATAAAGAAGTACTTTAGGTATTTATTTGGGATAATGATTATTTTATTTGTTCTAAACAAGTTTTATCTGAGACCTTTTGTTTTGGAACATAATCTACCAAAACCTTTCTGGATTATTGTTCTTTCAATTCCGAATTTTATTGAAGCAATAATAGGGACGTTTCTCTTAACAGGAATTTTATTGCAACTGAGTCAACAATTCAGTAAAACTTTAAGCACTATTAAGGATAGATATATTCATTTAATGGCAGTAGGAGTAGCAGCAATTTACATTATATCTCAGGAATTTAAATTTCATAATCTTGGTCGAAATATTGTCTATGACCTTTATGATGTAATTGCATCAATTATTGGGTGATAACTAACTTTTGGATTAATTCAGATTTTTGGATTTGTTAAAGAATGAAAAGCGGAAAAATTGAAACATATCATTTTCTAAAAAATGAGCCTAAAAAACGGCAGTTCGCTATCTATGATCTAGCGAGGTATCAACAATTAAACTCCGAACATTCGGCAAAACCACATTCACATAGCTTTTATCAAATCATTTGGTTCAAAAACAACCAAGGAAATCACGCTATCGATTTTGAAAGCTATGACATAAAAAAAGATCGTATATTTTTTATCGCAAAGAATCAAGTACATTATTTCGAAAAACGTGCTGACTACTGCGGATATTTAATCCATTTCAATGAATCATTTCTTCTGCACAACGAAACCGATATTAATTTCTTCCTTACCTATTCAATTTTCAACAATAACAATGAACCGTATTTTCAAACGCCAAAAATTCTTGAGAAGAAATTAGAAAGGTATTTAGCTCAAATGAAGGATGAGGTAGAAAACACAAATGAATTTGGAAACAGCCATATCCTTTCAAACTTACTGAAATCAATGCTTTTGGTCATTGAACGAGAAAAAAGAAAAAATTATAAGGTTGCCCAGAAACCTGATAATAGTACTTACCTTAAATTCCGAGACCTTTTGGAAAATAATTTCCAACGAAACTGGTCTGTTACTGCCTTTGCCAAGGAGTTGTCAATTTCAACCAAAACCCTGAATTCAATTGTTAAGTCAGAAACAGGAACAACGGTATCACGAACTATATCAGAAAGAATAATCCTGGAAGCAAAAAGACAACTAACCCATTCCAACTCATATATACACCAAATTGCTTACGACTTGGGTTTCAATGACCCCTATTATTTTACCAAATTCTTCAAAAAACACGTTAATTGTTCTCCCGCAGCATTTAGAAGTTCTATTTCCTGATTTCGCCAACTTTAGTCGGTTTTGTCCATTTCGCTGCCTTCTGAAAGGGCATACTTTTGTATTGTAACAAAAAACAAATACAATGAATATCAAAAGAAAATTATCAAGTGGAATCCTGTCTGTGATTGCGACAGTATTATTAGTAACCTTAACATCAATGACAATGAATAAAAAAAAAACCAATGCCTACCTAGAAATCACTTTAGACATTAAAGCTGAAAATAGAGGAGACGCGGCAGCAGTTTATTTAAAGTACAAGGAGCCCTTTTTAAAACAAATAAATGGTGCTACTTCTAAAGAACTTTTAATTAGAGCGGAAGATGTGCAAGTGCTTCATGGATTTGAATCGGAAGATGAGGCAAACGCCTATTTGACAACTAAACTTTTTGAAAATGATGTGGTCAGAGAATTAAAACCGTTCTTAAAAAGTAATCCCGAAATACGTGTTTATTCTGTTTTTAAAAACTAAATAAAGGTAGCATAATGACGTAATAAACACGATAACTCGAAACATATAAAGCAAAGTGCAGTAGTAGCGTAAGCCATTTGGTTTGCGCTTTTTTGTTATCTTTCTTCCTTAGGAAGTGTATGGCCTATAAACACTGTTGTTTTTTAAGTACACTCCACTAAAAAATCTAAAACAAACAATGAACATTCTATCCATAGAAGTAATGAGTAACGCAGTAGGGATGCTGCTCATAGACGGGAACCAACAAAGCTATACCCTTGAAAATCTGGGAAAACCGCTATCAGTTCCTAAGGAAGATATGTCCATAAAAAACATAATAGCCTTTCAGGCTAGTTTTACCAATTATCTTCAAAAACAAAATGTGGAAAGGGTCGTATTGTGCGAAGGTGGGAACGACTCCAAAAAATTAAGGGTGCGTATGGAATTTGCCATCCTTTCCGAGTGCGAAAAACTAGGAGTTGACTATCAAACCTACCCAACTGGTTCTTGTACGCGGCTCATCAATTCCTCCTATAAAAAAGATACGGGACGTGAGTTTTCGGACGAACTGGCTACTTTTAAACTACCCAAATACATGGGCAAGTGCCTTGCTGCTGGTTGGCGGTTTTTAGAATAGCACACATCAAACTAAACCTAATGAAATATGTTTTTCTTCTTTCCGTAGTAATCCTCGGGATGAGCTGTACCGAAAAATCAAGGACGCAAAAAGAACAAATAACGAGGTATTACGAAGGCTTTAAAAATTCGGATTTTAAACTGGTAAAAAGTACGCTTTCCGATAGTTTGATCAGTATTGCCGGTGATTATGTTATGCCCTACTCCCGTGACGGTTTCTACGAAAAGTTTAAGTGGGATTCCGTATTCAGACCTAAATACGAATTGGTCTCTATTGATGAAAAAGGAGCGTTTCCTATTGCTACCGTAACCATGAACTCCCATAAACTGGAATTCTTGAACAACAATCCCATGACCTGCCGGTATGCCATTTACTTTAAGAACGGAGAAATATACAAAATTCAAGATTTGGACTGCCCTACCGCTAATTGGGACGTTTGGGCAAAACAGGTAGATTCCTTGGTAGCTTGGACCAAAACGAACCATCCGGAGCTCAATGGCTTTATTTACGACCTAACGATGCAAGGTGCTTTAAACTACATGAAGGCAATTACATTGTACAAGAATAGAAAAAACGACATTTAGTCTAGGTTAGCAGTTAAAAGTGCATGTAACAGCTTAATGCTGTCTCCTTGCTCTTTTGTTTCTACTGCTTCTAAAGTTTCTGCTGTTTCTTGTTATACACGCAACTAGGGCTAAGCCTATAGCCACAAAAGTGATGGTATACATGATATTCTGAGCTTCTACTGGTACATCCATATTCCTAAGATACAAAAAAAATAGCTAACCTATTGTGAATTAGAGAACTAGTGCTTTTATGCGCACCTACTTTCTATTCAAAATTGTACTTGGGTTTGAATGCTTTGATTATTAGTTAGCTTTATTCCCACAAACAGTAGCCTTTACATTTAACACATCTTGGAACTAAGTAAGATTCTTATCATAGTACTATTATCTATTGGAGCAATTCAAGGGCTTATATATGCCTTTATTTTATTTAAGTCGGCCTCTTACAATAAAATAGCTAATCGTTTATTGGCTACCATATTATTTCTTCTGTCCTATCGTTTGCTAATACAGATAATGCGCTTGTTTGGTATTGGCTATTATGATTCGTGGTATTATGTGATGATCGATTTAAGTTGGATCCACGGTGCGCTTATCTATTTTTATACCAAAGCCCAAACACAACCAAGGTTACAGTTTAAAAAAAAGGATTGGTTTCATTTACTCCCCGTTATCCTTCAGATTAGCATTAGTATTTTCGTGAGGTTACAAAACTTGTATTGGGATGGTACCAAAGAGAGCTTGTCTTGGTTAGGTTATTATGGCTACGTGGTTTGGATGAATAATGCGACCATTTATATCATAGCAAGCGCCTTAATTATTTTTTACACCTATAAATCGGAAAAATTGTTACGCGACATTGATGCAAATTTTGAAATACCAGATAAAAAACTCGTATGGATCAAACGTATTATTCGTTCGTTCTTAGTGTACTTTAGTGCTGTTTTATTAGTATTGTTAATAGATTCGGTAGTCTACACGTCTGTTAATGACGGGTCCTACTTTTACTTTACCCGTTTTTATTACTACCCATTCTTCATTGGTATAGCTGTATTGACCTATTGGATAGGCTTAGAGGGTTTTTCTCGGAGAAATGATCCCGAACTTTCTATAAAATCTACGGCTACGAACGAAGAGCTAGAACGACTTCGTGTAATTTCTAAAAAATTACAACAAGCAATGGAGGTAGATCAAATCTATAAAGATCAAGACCTCTCTCTAAATAGCCTGGCAAAACAGTTGGATATGAAGCCTTACTTAATTTCTAAATGCCTTAGTGAAATCAACCAAATTCGCTTTAATGATTATGTAAATGGGTACCGTGTTAAAGAAGTACAGCGTCTACTAAAAGACACGGCAAATTCAAAATACACGCTATTGAGCTTGGCAATGGATGCTGGTTTTAACTCAAAATCCTCATTTAACAGGGCGATTAAAAAACAACTAGGTATTTCTCCCAGCGAATTAAAGTTGAAAAACTAAGGTGTCAATTCTAAAAATGGCTCTTTTGCATCTTACTAGATAGGTTTCAATTCTTTATTTGAAACGTGTTATTGGATTTAGAAGGATAGGTTTGTATCAAACTTTAAAACCTATTCATATGAAAACAATGTATGTCGTATTAATTATTATCCTACTTACATTACCTCAAGTAAGCAAAGCTCAATCCACTAAACTGGATGCAACTGTTTTAGTTGGAAAATGGAAACTGGATATGAGTCCGCAGGATAAAACAGATGCTAATTTTGCCATGATGGAAATTTCCGAAGTAAAAGGCAACTCCTTTACCGGGGTCTTTTATCGTGAAGGTGTAGAAATAAAAGATGCACAAATAAACACGCAATTAGGTGTCATTTATGGAGCTCTAATTTCAGGTGATAATTCGGGCGAGTATAACTCTAGCTTTTATCTTAAAGATGGCATTTTACATGGTACTACGCATGCGGTAAACAGAAATTTTTTAGCCGTTTGGACGGCAACGAAGGAAAACTGAGTAGCTAACATACCAAGCATCTGAGTTGAATAAAGCATCTATAGAAGGCCGCATTTTGGACTTAACCATGTATGCTTTCTTCCTTGCCATAATTCTGAATTACCTCAGCTTCAAAGCCAACCAGTTCTTGCCAGCGTTTGTCTACATCGATGTCCTTTCCATATTTACGGGCAAAGCCAATAAAGGTGGTGTAATGTCCCGCTTCACTGATCATTAAATCGTGATAGAAGGTAGAAAGCTCTTCATCCTTTAGCTCTTGGGACAGTAATTTAAAGCGTTCACAACTTCGCGCTTCGATCATGGCAGAAAATAAGAGTCGGTCTACCATAGATTGCAACCTACTACCGCCTTTATTCATAAACTTATAAAGCTCGTTTACGTAGCTATCCCTGCGTTCCCTACCCAAGGTATAGCCGCGCTTTTTAATAATCTCGTGAACCATTTGAAAGTGTTCCAGCTCTTCTTGGGCCAGCAGCAACAAATCCGTCACTAAATCAGGGTATTCGGAATTAAGGGTAATGATGGTAATAGCGTTTGTAGCTGCCTTTTGTTCGCACCACGCATGATCGGTAAGTATTTCTTCTATGTTTTTTTCTACAATATTCACCCAACGCGGGTCTGTTGCTAATTTTAAATGAAGCATGAGCGATTCTTTTTTTTGTAAAAGTAGGTATATGGTTTTAGGGAAAAAAGCTAAAATCTTTACAGATAAAAATCATATCTTCCAACCAAGAACAAGGCTTCAACCTCTAGTGTTCCCGATACTATTAATTCTGAACAATGAAAACAGCAATCCTATCCTCAGTACTTATGTTGCTTTTAAGCTATTGTGGTTTCACCCAAGAAATAGCGTTAAAAACAACCAATCGTCTCATTCTTGGCACCTACAAGGAACGAACGGCATCGGTAGCTGCCGGTGATATTGATGGTGACGGGGATACCGATATTTTGGTAGCCAATGGCAGGCACTGGCCGGGTCAAAATCGCATATTCATAAATGACGGTAGAGGTATTTTTACCGTAGAAAAAAATCTGGGAACACTCCGAGAAACGACCTACGCCACAGAACTGGCAGATTTGGATAATGATGGTGACCTAGATATTGCAGTGGGAAACGATATGGCGCCCAACGCCCTTTTTCTAAATGATGGAAAGGGTAATTTTAGTTCTAATGGCTCTTTTGGTGCCGATTATAATCCTACGCGGAACATTACGTTGGCAGATTTGAATCAAGATGGGGCTATTGACATATTAATAACGAATCGCGGTCGAGCAAATGAAATCTGTCTGAACGATGGCGCTGGTAATTTTAAAGAATCCATACCTTTTGGGAGTAACGACGATTCCACTATTGCAGTTGAAGTGGCGGATATGAATGCCGATGGACACCTAGACCTCATCCTGGCCAACCGAGATGCCCAATTCAATTATGTATACCTGAATGATGGCAACCTTGGCTTTACGAAGAAAATTCCTTTTGGAACAGGGGTCGACAATACCCGTTCGGTTGGCGTTGGCGATATGAATAAAGATGGACTAATCGATATCATCACAGCAAACATCGGCTCACCCAATATGCTCTACCTCGGTAGTAAAGAAGACCCCTACACAAAATCGATTGCCTTCGACACTTCAAAAGCAGAGAGTTATGCGGTTGCCCTAGCCGATATGGATCAAGATGGAGATTTGGACATTATTGTAGGGAACTCTGATACTCCTAATGCAATATACCTAAACCTAGGAAATGGCAAAACATGGCAAGAGCAGCAACTCGCTAAAGAATCCTTTGACACCTACGATATCATCACTGCAGATTTAAACAATGATGGTTTTCCGGATATTATAGAGGCCAACTCCGATGAAATCAACCGCTATTATGTTAACCAACAAAAAAAATAGAATCAATGCCAGTAAACCAACTTTTAATGACAAGTAAAAAACAACCTTTCCATACTGCCTTACCTATCCTATTCCAACTAGTTGTAGTTTTCACCCTGTTGACCTCATTTTCTGTGAGCGCGCAAAAGGAAGATATACAATTAAAATATTTTGGTACGGCCGGTTGGGAAATTACAGATGGGGAAATAACCGTATTGGTAGACCCATACCTTACGAGATTAAAGTTAGGAACAGGACCTGGGGTAAGTGCAGAAGATACCCGTAAAACCGTATTACGATCCGATGTTTTTGTTTCCGACACCTTGCTAATCGATAGTTTGATTACCAAAGCCGACTTTATATTGGTGCATCACTCCCATTTTGACCATTTAGGAGATGTTCCATACATTGCCAAAAAAACAGGTGCTAAAGTAATTGGAACAGAAACCACGCGTAACATACTGCGTGGGTATGGCATTCCCGAAGAGCAACTCTACCCTGTAAAAGGGGGCGAAGACTATCAGTTCGAAAACTTTTCTGTACAGGTGATTCCATCCATACATTCCGCATTAAACGACAGGCATTATATAGACTCCAGAACCTATGACGATACCCCTGTAACACCACTTAGGGTATCTGAGTTTATAGAAGGAGGTTCCCTAATGTTCTTGGCTCGGTTTGCCAACCACAAGATATTGACCATGGCTTCCATGAATTTTGTTGAACGAGAATTGCTAGGTCAAAAACCCGATATTCTCTTGGCCGGGGTCAACCGTTCTCAACTTGGACTATATCAATACAACGAACGCCTTTTAAACGTCACTAATTATCCAAAAATCATAATCCCAACGCATTGGGACAACTTTCGTTTGCCCTATGGATTTTCACAAGAAAGCAGCGTAACACAGAAACTACTACCCTTTAAAGAAGCAGTAAAACGACTATCGCCGGAAACCAAAGTGATTATTCCTGAACATTTGGGAACTATTACCATTAATTAAAAAGAATAAACAGCCTATATTATTGCGAAATTCATGAAAGAGAAAACGATGCTTACTTACATTGAAAATGTTCTGGAAAATATGCCAGAAGGTTGGTTAAAACTGACAACACACCGACTGGATATTTATGATGAAAAGCAAGCGAAAACAAAGTTCTTAAACGCATTTGAAAAGCTATATGAAGCCAATAATGCTGAAGCAATAGCATTAGGTGAATTACCAACGGCATATGACTATATCCGATTAGGTCATCCCCTATCTTGTGCATTGGAATGGGCAATTGCTAAGCTATATGAGCTAAAACCAGAATATGTAATCAGTTTTTCTTCAAAGACTATTCCCGTGTTGGCTATTCTTAGAAAAAACGCATTGCATGGCACGAATACGCGTATTTTGTACACCGGTAAACTACCCGAGTATTTTGATACCGAACTTCTACAAAATGTGTATGGCTATACGTTTGAAATACAAAAAGTAGCGAACCTCAAATCAATTGTTGCATTTGATGGCAGTACCGTTCTACTTGCTCAACAAGCTGCTATTGCTACCCAAGCCCTCAGTCCCGAAGTTGACTTTTTTGTCCATACATATGATCAACTTGGCAGTATTTTATTAGTAAATGGAACTAAAAACCAAGGATACATCTCAGAAATCCAACATGTGCGACGACGGGAAACCATCGCCATGACGCCAGATACTTGTTTTACGGCATTACAAAGTTTAGTGGCAGAATCGCCCATTAAAACCATTAAAAGCAAGACGATCAAAGATGAAGCATTCGTATTGGATGTTATTAAAACGATTACGGGTACTGTTTCAAAACCCTTGATAGGTTCTAGCGGATTATCTGTTCAGTATGCCATAATGATGGGGCTTGTACATGACGCCTTGGAAAATCATAAAGGAAAGGCTATCAAATTTGTCGTTCCTCCTAACTGTTATGGTGGTACAAATGATCAAGCAAGACGGGTTGCCGCTAGCATTGCCAATGTAGAAGTGGTCGATTTACCTGTAGATGGGGATAACGATATGGTGCAAAGTCTGCATACCGTTTTAGACAAGATAGCCCAGGAGGATGCAGTTCCTTATATCATAGCTGAAATTCCCACTAATCCTAGGGTGGAAGTCCCGAATCTTTTACAACTTAAGGAGGTATTACATCAAGAACGAAAAACGGCAACGGGTAATCTTGCCATTGACCCCGTATTTATTCTAGACCAAACCTTTTGTCCGAATGTGCTTTTTCTAGGGGAAGGTGAAATTCTCTCTAGTGTCAGGGCCATTTCGTATGCAAGTGGTTCCAAATTTCCAAGTGGCGGACGTTGTACCGCAGGGTATTGTGTTGGGAATAAAAAAGTCGATACCTTGATGCAAAAAATAGCGCTGCACCTGAAACTATGCGATAACGAGGCTACAGGATTACAAATGGAAATTTTGGCAGCGCAACTCCCATCAATGAACCAACGAATCAAAGACGCTTATATAAATACACGCGAGTTTGTAGATTTTATTCAAAAAACCCTACCATCCGCGAAAATCAATTTTGTGTCCGAAGATTTAGCAGAACAAGGGTTTACCCCATCGGTATTCTCCTTAGACCTTCCAACGAAAGGCAACACGCACGAAGAAAAGGAAGCCTATAAAAGAGAATTGAACCATAGACTCATCGATATGATGATTACGGAAATCCCTAAAGAAAGCAAGTATTGCGTAAGTTACGGCCAGCTACAAGGGTGTTACTGGACCATCCCGGCAACATCTACGCAGGGCACTACCAAGGAGGGAGACAAGGATTATATTGCAAGGGTATCGCTTTCTCCCAACATGGATGTTGAACGTCATAAAGAGGTATTCTTAAAATTTGTAGAAACATTATAAACCAATGGATTTTATAACCGACCCAATTTATGTTTTAACCATGCTCTGCCTTATGGTCATTTTAGCGGTCCACGCAGGTAAAACAAAATTCGGGAAGCAATTTGGAGCAGCATTATTGGTGATTCTGTTCACGGCGGTGATAGCGAATCTAAACCTTATTCCTTCTGCATCGAATAGTATTCCCTTATACGCTGCCATTTTTAAGTACATAGCACCGATTTCTATATTTTACTTATTACTGAACGTAAACCTGACTTCTATCAAACAGGCTGGCTTACCCATGATCGGTTTATTTTTATTGGGTTCATTGGCAACCACCTTAGGTGTTATAATTTCTTGGTTCCTTGTATCCCCAGATCGGGTGCTTGGTGAAGATGGAAAAATAATCGCGGGCATGATTACCGGCACGTATACCGGAGGAAGCGTAAATTTTAATGCTGTGGCGCTGGAATATGGTTTTCAAGAAAAGGGAATACTATATGCCGGTACCATTGCCGTAGACAATGTCGTTACAACATTGTGGATTGTTGCTACCTTGGCTTTACCCGTTTTCTTAAGACGTTTTTGGAAGGATAAAACAAAAGTGAAGTCCACCGTGCAAACAGAAAATGAACCTAACATGGAAGCGGAACGTATCGATTTCACTTCACTTATTTGGTTACTGTTTCTAGGTATCGCAGCCTACTTTGTATCCGAAATGATTTCAGACCTTTTACCTGTAATTCCGTCTATACTTATCCTATCCACACTAGGTATTGTATTGGCACAGTTCAAATTTATTGCCAATCTAAAAGGTAGCCATAATTTAGGCATGTACTTGGTTTTTCTATTCTTGGCCGTAATTGGAGCCTACTGTGAATTAGGTGCCGTTGCCGAACTAAAAGATGTTGGCCTTACCCTACTCCTATTTACCGGTTTAGCGGTTTTGTTTCATGGTATTCTGGTCATAGGTATTGGTGGTTTATTTTATCGCGATTGGGAAATGATAGCCATTGTGAGTCAGGCAAACGTAGGTGGTGGCGCCACCGCCATTGCACTGGCGGAAACCTTCAACCGTAAAGACTTGGTCCTACCGGCCATCTTGGTAGGAACCTTGGGTATCGCTTTAGGTAGCTATTTAGGCTTTTTTGTAGTCTACCTCCTTAGTTAGCATTAGTGGAAAGCGTGGTTTTAAAGTCAAAACAAGTGACTTTATCTTCTTAGAATCCTTATCAGAGCTCTTCTAAAATGCTGGTGATTATAGACCATAACCCTATACATTTTAAGATTTAACCATTAGATTTACAACTTCAAAAACACCGAATGAGCAAAGCCGTTTACATTGCAACCACTGAACCCAATAGCGGGAAATCCATCATCTCCTTAGGCCTAATGCACTTACTACTGGGCAAAGCTGCTAAAGTATCCTATTTCAGACCCATAATAGATGATTTTGAGCCTGGGACCATAGACAATCATATCAACACGATTACTAGGTATTTCAATTTGGAAATTCCTTTCTCGGATGCCTACGCCTTTACCAGAAGTGAGGTAATTCGGATGAAAAATGATGATGAGGACGATGAAATAATCAATAAAATCATCAACAAATATAAGGCCATAGAGGAACAATCTGATTTTGTGCTGGTAGAAGGCACCAATTTCACGGGAGAGGGAGCTATTATAGAATTCGATATCAATATACTCATCGCTAAAAATTTAGGAATCCCTGCCATTATTTTGGCCAGTGGCGCGGGTAAGACCATTGATGCCTTGGTGGGTAATCTACAAATTGCTTACGATTCTTTTGATGACAAAGGAGTCCAGGTATTGGCAGCCATTGCAAACAAAGTAGGCTCGGAAAATGTAACCAGTGTTATCACAGAATTAAAAAAACAGTTTCCAACTTCCGTTTTGATTGCTGCTATTCCTTCTAATCCTATTTTATCAAACCCATCCGTAAAGGAGATTAACGATAGCTTAAAAGGGAAAATTCTTTTTGGAGAAAACTACATCAACAATAGAGTTGATGGTTTTAGCGTAGGTGCCATGCAGTTACGTAACTACCTGACCCATATTAGGGAAAACGGATTGGTGATAACACCAGGTGATCGGGCAGATATTATCTTGGGTGCCTTACAGGCGAATATTTCTGCAAATTATCCAGCTATTTCCGGCATTGTGCTTACTGGCGGATTGATTCCAGAGGAGGCAATCATTAAACTTATAGAAGGCCTATCGGATATTGTTCCTATCATTTCGGTAGAAGGTGGTACCTTTGGTATGGCAAACAGTATTGGCTCCATTAAATCGCAGATGTATGCAGAAAACACCGAAAAGATAAAAACGGCCATCAGCGACTTCAATACGTATATCCCTACCGAAGAATTGGCAGAGCGTTTGGTAACCTTCAAGGCTACAGGAATAACACCCAGAATGTTTCAGTATAACCTATTAAAACGCGCTAAAAAAAATAAAAAACATATTGTACTGCCCGAGGGTACGGATGAGCGTATTTTAAGGGCGGCAAAACTACTGATAGAAACAAATGCCGTTGAACTCACCCTGCTCGGGAATGAGCTGCAGATTAAAAGCATCCTGTCAAAATTGGATATTTCCCTAGACCTGAATACAGTTCATATCGTTGATCCGGCAGCATCTCCAAACTTTGAGGACTATGCCACTACCCTATTTGAGTTACGAAAACACAAGAACGTAGATATGACCATGGCGACGGACTTGATGACGGACGTTTCCTATTTTGGTACGATGATGGTATATAAAGGCCATGCGGACGGGATGGTTTCCGGTGCCGTACATACTACTCAGCACACCATACTCCCTGCCCTACAATTTGTAAAAACACGACCAGGAGTCTCCTTGGTGTCCTCCGTATTTTTTATGTGTTTACCTGATCGGGTTACGGTCTTTGGCGACTGTGCCATTAACCCAAATCCTACAGCGGAACAATTGGCAGAAATCGCCATTTCCTCTGCGGATACCAGTACCGCTTTTGGCATAGAACCACGTATTGCCATGCTCTCCTATTCCTCTGGTGCCTCGGGAATCGGTGCAGATGTAGACCGGGTACGCAAAGCGACCGAAATCGCAAAACAAAAACGACCCGACCTAAAAATTGAAGGTCCCATCCAATATGACGCGGCGGTGGACCAAAAAGTTGGTTTGAGTAAATTACCGGATTCCCAAGTAGCCGGTAGGGCAACCGTATTTATTTTTCCAGATTTGAATACTGGAAACAACACCTATAAAGCGGTCCAACGCGAAACCGGTGCCTTGGCCATTGGCCCCATGTTACAGGGATTAAACAAACCAGTAAACGATCTAAGCCGTGGCTGCACCGTTGATGATATTTTTAATACTGTGGTAATTACGGCGATACAGGCGGAGGGTTTTGAGTATCTGGTGGCTAGAAAACAATGCCTAGCGGAGAAAATAGTCAGTTCGAGTACTTTTGTTCCGAAGCACAGCAAGGAAACGAAAGTGTATCGAGAACAGCCTACAATCAAAAAAGGTTCTCGATACTAATTTCTCGTACCTCCAAATTCACTCGAAGTGACATAGGGATTTGATTAATCCAGAAACTAATTAAAAATTTGGAACGTCAGTTCGAGTACTTTTGTTCCGAAGCACAGCAAGGAAACGAAAGTGTATCGAG
>CAYGUY010000048.1:0-2506 GCA_964353165.1 uncultured Maribacter sp. | reverse complement strand
GTCAGTTCGAGTACTTTTGTTCCGAAGCACAGCAAGGAAACGAAAGTGTATCGAGAACAGCCTACAATCAAAAAAGGTTCTCGATACGCTTGCCTTTCCGATGAAAAATCGGAAATTCAACCACTCGAACTGACAGTACATTGAAGCAACTTACAAAACCATGATCATCCTCATCATAAACGCCGGAAGCTCCTCTGTAAAATTCCAATTGATACAAATGCCATCGGAAAAGGTCGTCTGTTCCGGATTGGTAGAACGCATAGGTTCCGATGAAGCCGTTTTTAAATACAGCTCCGATAAGGTGCAACTAGAAGAAACCAGCAGCATTGCCACACATAGAAAAGGACTCCAAAAAATAGCGGCAATATTGCTACATCCTGAAAAAGGGGTCATAAAAAACAGTTCGGAAATTGATGCGGTAGGACACCGCGTGGTACATGGGGGCGATTCTTTCTCTGCCACTACCTTGATTACCGAAGCGGTGAAAAAAGAGATTCAGGAATATGCTACCCTGGCACCCTTACACAATCCACATAACCTAGAAGGAATTACCATTGCAGAGCAGCTTTTCAAGGAAGCAAAACAAATTGCCGTTTTCGATACGGCCTTTCACCAGACCATGCCTGTAAAAGCACGGAAATTTGCGATTCCCAATACGCTTTACCAAGAAAACGGAATTCAAAACTATGGATTTCACGGTACCAGTCATAAATATGTTACAGAAAAAGCTATCGCATACCTCAATAAGCCCGAATCTAAAATCCTCAGTATACATTTAGGGAACGGATGCAGCATTACGGCCGTGGTGAACGGCAAAAGTATAGATCATAGTTTGGGTTTTGCACCGGGTAACGGACTCATTATGGGCTCCCGAAGTGGCGATATCGACCACGCGGTTATTTTCCACTTGGTAAACACCCTCGGTTATTCCTTGGATGACGTAAATACCCTACTCACCAAAGTGAGCGGTATGCTGGGGCTTACGGGTTTTAGTGATTTGAGGGATATTCAGACCGAAGCGGAGAACGGCAATGCAGCCTGTCAACTCGCCTTGGAAATGAATGCCTACCGCATTAAAAAATATATCGGTGCGTATACGGCTGCCATGAACGGCTTGGACGCCATCGTTTTCACCGCAGGTATCGGCGAGAATTCCAGCGTGCTTCGGAAACTCGTGTGTACCGAGATGGACTTTTTTGCAATTACGATAGACGATGCTAAAAATGAACTACGAGCTACCGAACTCCGGGAAATAAATACCGAAGGCGCGAAAGTGAAGGTATTGGTCATTCCTACCAACGAGGAATTGGAAATTGCCAAACAGGCTTTTGAGCTATGCAGTTGAGCTTAGTACTAGGTAATTTTGGTTTTAACCTATTAACGGCATTGAAACTTTGTATATCTTCGAGGGGACCGATAATCAAACACAAACTTATACGCCTATGCCAACCACAGCACATGCTTCAAAAATTATTTTTTCTATACTACTCCTATTTTTTGCGAATTCAATTCAAGCGCAACAAACGCAGACCGATAGCTATACACGATATGAGCTGCTAACACCGGAAAGTCAATCCTTTCGAATTATATACGATGTCAGTGCTACCACAGCGAACAGCAGCTATTATTGGAATACCTTAAGGCGCGGAAGTGAGCATGAGGTCAATACCGTTTGGGACCTATATTCAGGAAAAGAACTTCAATGGCAAATCGTGGACAATGAGATTGCAAAACAGAATGGACTGGCAGATGCATCCGATGACACTGATTATCTTCAGATCACTTTGGCAAGAGCTATTCCGGAAGGCGGACAAGCCCGAATCCGAATCGATAAAACCTATAAAGATTCCTCCAGCTATTTTGAAGAAGATGGGTCCCTAGTATTTTCGCGTAGCTTAGGCATTAAACGTAATAGTGTGGTATTACCAAAAGGATACGAATTAACCCATTGCAACTATCCCTCTCAGGTGGACCTAACCGAGGATGCACGGATAAAAGTGAGTTTTATGAATGTGAGTCCCGCTGCCGTTCCCTTGGTGATCAAAGCAAAGCGCCTTCCAGCAACTACCGAGATAAAATTGATAGAAGAAGAGCAATACACACCTGGAACGGGTACCGGAAGAGATGCCTCTAAAGCACGATTAGGCTATCGGTTTAGTGAACGTGCCTTCCAAGACCGCGACATCACCTATTTCCTGCAGCAACCAGAAACCAGTTCGTTCTTGTTGTATCATGATTATACGGAAACACGCCCTGGGGTAGACCGCTACATTAACATTGTAAGAGCTGGGAGCAAAGCCTCCAACCCTTCCGCAGTTATTTTAGATACGGGAGAACAGCTACAGGTAGAAACCTTTATCGGGGATGCCATTACCCAACGTGGGATTACCATCGATACCGAAATTAAATCGGATACCGAAGTGGTGGCCATTTGGTTTGATGCGGTAAACGAAGGGGAATCCAAACGCTTGCGCATTACCGAAACCTACACGGACCCCAAACGCTA
>CAYGUY010000047.1:3948-29621 GCA_964353165.1 uncultured Maribacter sp. | reverse complement strand
GCACATATTCCCCCTTTTTGACTTTCTGCTTTTTCATATGCAAATATTGGGTACTGTAGGTGCCGTTGTGCTTTATTTTCACATACCTGCCGTTACCTCCCCTTCTTGTAGATTCCGTTACCGTACCATCTGCGGTAGCTATTATAGGCGTTCCGATAGCCGCGGCATAGTCTGTCCCTTTGTGGGGCCTTACCTTATAACCATAATAGGCAATTCGCCGTTTTAAATTATATCTAGATGATACCCGATACCCAAATTTTATAGGCGCCTTTAAAAAGGTGCTCCGTAAGTTGTTAGCGTCCTGATCAAAATAATCGGTAATCTGTTTTAAGGAATCGGTCTCATAAGCAAAGGCATATATCGGTTTGCCCTTGTGCTCAAAATAAGCAGCTTCTATGGGTTCAAAACCAGCATAAATACTGTCATTAATGTATCGTTCTTTATAAATAATTTTAAATTTATCTCCTTTTTCAAGACTGAAAAAATCAATTGTCCATGCATAAATTTCGGACAATGAAATAGTTACAGCGTAATCTACTCCAAGCGTATCCAAGGATTCGGAAAGATTATTCTCTATAATCCCCGCAATTTCACGTTGTACGAATTTTATCTTTTTTCTACTGGTATATGCATTTACAGAGTCTCTTAAATCTACTACGGTATAGTTTATCCTGTCATTTTCATAAATAAAAAATTGTGTAGTCTCCGTGGTGTCCTTTGATTTTAAGATAACATAGGGTTTTCCTACTTTCACACGCTTTACGTCAAAGGTATCCTTAAACTCCTCGGCCACTTTTATGATTTTTGGATAGTCTACCTTATGTGCTATCATTAATTCCCCAAAACTGTCTCCTCTTCGAATAGTATCGCGGAGTACCTTAAACTCTTCTAAATTAAAACCATATGTTTTGGCGACAGGTTTTTCTATGACAGGTACTTGAGCTATTTCTCCCGGATCTTGTTTTTGTTCTGTCTTACACGAAAAAAGCACTACAAGTGCCAACAAAGTGCCCCAATATTTATGCATTACTCCTATTTACTTTTTTTCAGGGTTAAAGATATGGTCTACCCACTGTTTACCCCACTCATTTAACTCCTTATTTGTATAAATTGAAGGAAAAAATATTACTTTCTGAAAACTTGGAGGCAAATATTCCTTCCAGTTTGTTCCTCCTGTAGCCTTTATACTACTTCCCTCTTTATTTAGATAACGATGCGCTGAACCCATATGCATTAAAGGCCAGTTTACATTTGCATTTAAATCCATCGTTTTCAAGGCGTCTAAAAGCTCTTTGTTATTATGGTAGCTGCTTGGTAAGGCAAAAAATTTCTTATATATATTAGTGTCCTTCAGCTCCCGTGCAATACGAACTAATCTTGGTGTATACCTATACTCAAACTGCTTTAAGGTTAAGGTTTTCTCGCCTGTAGTAGCATCGATAGCACCCTTTTTCCAGTATATATTTTCGTAAAGCTCTTCTATTGTGTTTTCCGATGAAAAAGAATTTCGTTTGGTATGATGTACTAAATGCTCCATACCAGTTGCGTAAATCTCTATCATTCTATATTGCACCGACTGAAATCCGCTTGCCGGCAATAATGCCATGCGATATTGAAGGAACTGCTCCCGCTCCATTCCCTTTATCATGATACCAAAGGAGGAAATAAGGGCAGTGTAATAACTATTGATACGCCTTAACTTTTCAATAAAAAAGTCTAATTTTTGGGATTTATCATCCACCAATTGCTTCTGCTCATGTAAAATGAGTTTAAAATACAACTCGGTAATCTGGTGGTACATAATGAAAATTTCTTCATCGGGAAAATGTGTTCTCGGTACTTGAAGACTTAATAATGTATCTAAGTGAATATAATCCCAATAAGTGAGGTAGCGCTGGTAGAGAAGACCATCCAAATAAGAGCTTAAATCTTGGCCTGAATCCTTATATTTATCCTCAAGTTTTAAAATTTGGGACCGAATCCGCTCTCTATCTTCCATTTACTATTTAATCCATTATTATTTTAAACTGATGCTTAAGACCATTATAACCGTCCAAATCTGCTTTAATAGCTCCTACCGCTAAATCTGCCTTTATCCGTATCGGAATCTTATTATGATCATTAGAAACCCATAACGATAAACTTTCCTCTTCTTTAAATACTCTCCCAGATTGGACCAAAGGTCTAAATTTATGACATTCTACGTTACCAAACTTTGTGCGCAGGACCTCTATGCCTAAATACTTTAATTTAAAGTTAAAAACACCATCGTCATCATATAACAACTTCATTTCTATACTTTCACCTTTAACAAGGTCTTTTGCGTCATAATTGTTTCTCAAAAAATAAAAAGCCGAAATTAGATCATGGATATCTTCTTGTAGCTCAAAATTAAGCTTTTTCTTGTTTTTCTTGTCATTTAACACTGCTTTGTCCTTGCCATGGTCAAAATTTATTTCGATGTCCTTGGTATAACCTCCTTCATTTATTTTCCTGACAAATTTATAAGGCTTACCATCCTCTTTGTCAAAGTAACTCTCATAATTATCGTCTACCTTAAAGAAAATACTTGCAAACCCAGTAGTTTCACCGTGCCCGATAACATGATAAACAGATTTGTCATCAATTTTTGCGTTTTTAACATGGAGGGTTGCATAGCTTGCATTTAAAAAACCATAATGCAATCTAAATTTGAGCCATTCCCCTGGTTCAAAAGCAGGCTTAATTTCCTGCCCCGATGCACAAAGGCAAACGATAAAAAAAACAAGCGTAAAAACTCTTCTCATAATCTCCATTTTATACTAACGTTAAAGATATGCCAGCTATCACATATAAATCCAACTATAATGTAAACAAATTTTATTCCAAAGTATTGTACAAAAAAAGCCCGGTTTAAAAACCGGGCTTTTCCTAAATAACCAACCAAACTTTAAATTATGAAAAACCAATACTTAAAGTTGTAAGGGAACCACCCCTTACTAAGGTAAAATTACGTCATACATCATTAAGTTAAATGGCATTTAACGTACTTTAACGCTTACCTTAACACTTATTCACAATTGAAAATATTTATTATGAATTCCTTAAGAAAAAACAATGCCAAATAGAAAAAATTCTATCTGCACACACATTTTCTAAAACTAAAATTTGGGATTCAAGATAAACACTTGCTGCTAAAACCAATATCCTATACTAAAGAAAATATTGGAGCGGTCCCTCTCTGGAGACCAAGAGTAGATAACTTGTAAGGGGCCCAAAAAAGATTCCCATCCATAGCCCAGGCCATAACCAGAAAAATTGGGAGACGTAAACCATTCCCCGGTCCTAAAAATATCATCCTCTACGTTCGCAAAATTTGCAGCACCTAAAAAATGGTGTTTTGGGGTAAATTCATAGTCTAGCCTACCATATGCTTTCACAAAACTATTACCTGGTAAACTCAAAAAATCATAACCATAAAAGGGAACGAAATTATTGATCAGATTAGTGCCAAATCCGCCAAGAACAAAGTCGAAAGAAGTTACGTTAGAGGTTCCTAATTTAAAGCCACCTTCAGTTTCAATGTTTAATGAAAGATTCTTGAGTATAGAAAAAGCCCCTCCCATTCTAGCCTTAGAAACTGAAAAATCTTTGAAATTATTATTAAAATCAGAGGATAGAACATAATAGTGAAAATCCCCATCAAAAAACAATCCACTGGTAGGAAAATATTTATCATCATAGGTATCCAACTTTAATGCTCCAAATACACTATAAAAATTACTTTTTTCAAAAAAAGTTCTACCTTGAGAATCGTTTACCGGTACTGTAGATAATGTAGGTAAAGAATTGGCTTGTGTTAAATCTCCTAAAGTTCTTGTACTAAATTTCAAGAACTTATGCTCCACACCCATAGTGAAAGCAAATTCTTCTCTTAGCACGGTCTGTATATAAAGTTGATTTGTTAGATCTGTTATGTCCAGATTGATATTGTTAATATTTATTCCAGATGGCACTTCAAAATTATCCTCTATCAAATCAAATGATATTTCCTGTTCAAAATCGTTATACCTAGAGTTTATTCCAAAACTCCAATAACTTCCTTTGTCTATATAATACTCAAAATTATATCTTGGATTATCACCCAGAATAAAGTCTATTGAAGCCCTGTCATCCGTTACCAATAAATTTTTCTTGGTAAAATTTAAAATAGCAGCACTCTTGTACAGATCATCGTAATGGGCCCCTACTCTAAAAAAAGCCGTGTTTGAAGATTCCTCTAAACGTAAAATAAGATCATCTCCAACATTATTGGAAATCAATTTATACCTGTTCGTTTTAAAATTCCCCGTTGCACTCAGGTTCCCAATTCCTTGTTTAAGTTTGTTAAAAGTGATGGACTGTCCTAATTTAAAACGAAGTTTTCCTTTTACATAACCTCTAGTATGGATAGTATCGCCACTAATCACAAGTCTGTTAACCATAATAGAATCTGTTGCTTTAACAGGTGCTACAAACGGTTTTGAATTATCTGTTTCCGAAGCTATTTGTTTTAAATCATTATACTTTGCTATGGCCGCCAATTCACCAGTCTTTATTATTTCATTGGCCTTGTTAAATTCTATAACCGTGTATTTTTCTATTTCGGGTTTTATATAGATATCGGTATCGGCTACTTTTTCTACCATATCCGAAACACTTTGGAAATTATTGATCTGTAACAGTATTTCTGTTGCAGAGAGTAGCGCTTCTCGATTGGAAAGACCATGCTGTACATCTACACCAATAATAATATCGGCACCCATGGCCCTTACTTTTTCTATTGGATAATTATTAACTACACCACCATCTATTAGCACTTTACCATCTATTGTAATAGGCTCAAAAAGTGATGGGAATGTACCACTTGCCATAATAACTTCAGGCAAGTATCCAGAATTAAAGACCACTTCGTTTCCTGTTTCAATATCTGTGGCAATGCACGCAAAGGGAATAGGTAGTTTAGAAAAATCATCAACATCCTTTACATGATATAATAAACGCACCAGTTCATTATAAATATTCTGTCCTCCTGAATATGCTGGCGGTACTGAAACTTTAAAACCATCAAAAGGCAGTGTTAAGGCATATCTTTCTGAATCCTCCTTTTCGTAAAACGTTTTTGCACTCCTTGGAAGATTATCTTGGATAAGTTTATTGAAATTGATAGCCCGGAACATAGAATCTAGTTGATTTGCACGATAACCAGAGGCATACAATGCTCCAATAATGGCACCCATACTTGTCCCGCCTATATAATCGATTTTTACACCTGCTTCTTCAATAACCTTCAATGCTCCAATATGGGCCAAACCTTTTGCGCCTCCACCGCTTAGTACTAATCCTATTTTTCTATCCGATTGCCTAATGGAATCCTGTGGTTGCACAACCCATGAAAAGAGTAGTGCAAAAACACACAAAATTCTAACTACAGCCAATTCTAGATAAACACTATGTTTTATTGAAAGACTCATATACCTTCTTTGCTTTCGATTCTCCTACTATTCCCTTCAGATTTTCCAAAGTAGCCTCCTTTATCCTCTTTACCGATTTAAAGTGTTTTAAAAGTTCTTTTGCCGTTTTTTCCCCTACACCGTTAATCCCTTCCAGCTCCGAGCTTATGGCGGTTTTACTCCGTTTATTCCTGTGAAATGTTATACCAAACCTGTGCGCCTCGTTCCGAAGTTGCTGGGTAATCTTTAGGCTCTCGGACTTCTTGTCCAAATACAAAGGAATAGAATCCCCCGGAAAATAGATTTCTTCCAAACGCTTGGCAATACCTATAATGGCAATTTTACCACGTAAGCCCAACATATCCAAACTTTTTAAAGCGGAGGACAACTGTCCTTTACCCCCGTCAATAACTATAAGTTGGGGCAATGAGGCCTCTTCCTCCAAAAGGCGCTTATACCTTCTGTACACAACTTCTTCCATGGATGCAAAATCATCAGGACCTTCAACCGTTTTAATATTGTAATGACGGTACTCCTTTTTGGAAGGTTTCCCGTCCCTAAAAACAACACAGGCCGCTACAGGGTTACTGCCCTGAATATTACTGTTGTCAAAACATTCGATGTGTCTTGGCTCTGCCGATAATCTCAAGTCCTTCTTCATTTGGCCCATAATCCTATTGGTATGCCTGTCTGGGTCAATAATTCTTATTTGATTAAAACGTTCTTGCCTAAAAAACTTAGCGTTTCGTTCAGACATTTCCAGAATACGTTTTTTATCTCCCAGCTTTGGTATGGAAACTATTAAACCAGATGGGACCAATACGTGAAAAGGTAGATAAATTTCTTTGGACTCCGATTTAAAACGTTGCCTAATTTCTACAATTGCCAATTGTAATAAATCCTCATCATCTTCAGATAATTTCTTCTTTATCTCCATGGTATGGGAACGCACAATAGACCCGTGGGACAATTGCAAAAAGTTAACGTATGCAAAGGCCTCATCCGATATAATTGTAAAGACATCTACGTTACTGATTTTAGGATTAACCACTGTTGATTTCACCTGATAGTTTTCTAAAATATCTATCTTTTCCTTTATTTGCTGCGCCTCTTCAAATCGCATTTCATTTGCCAACTTTTTCATTTGACCCTTAAAATAATGGAGGGAAGATTTAAAATTTCCCTTTACTATTTCTCGAATATCATCTATTTGCCTACTATATTCCTCATTGGTCTGTAAATCTTCACAAGGCCCTTTGCAATTTCCTAAATGATACTCCAAACAAACCTTGTACTTTCCATTCCGTATCTTTTCATGCGAAAGGTCATAATTGCATGTACGCAAAGGATACACACTTTTAATTAAATCGAGCAGCGTTCTAACCGTCTTCATACTCGTGTACGGTCCATAATATTCAGAACCATCCCTTATAACTCTTCTAGTTGGAAAAAGTCTTGGAAACCGTTCATTTTTTAAACAGATCCAAGGATAGGACTTATCATCTTTTAGCAGTACGTTGTAGCGTGGCCTATATTCTTTTATTAAATTATTTTCTAATAATAATGCATCAGACTCAGTAGCGACTACTATATGTTTGATCTTATCAATCTTTTTAACCATTACACGGGTTTTACCATACTCATGGTTTTTGGTAAAATACGATGTAACCCTTTTCTTTAGATTTTTTGCTTTACCAACATATAAAATGACATCTTTATTATCATAAAATTGATATACCCCAGGACCTGTAGGTAAAGAACTTAACTGGATTTCAATTGGAATAGTAGACATAATAGCCTATACAAGCTGATGTTTTAAGAATAATGTTGAAATTACTTTCTTTTTATAAAACGAGACTTCATTTTACAGAATTTAACGCAATATCCTTGTACATAAAAACTGGAAAATAAAAACTCTAACAGAACCTAGCGTTAACCTAGATTTATACCTAATTATCACCTTCTTAGTTTTTATGCTTTATAATGACAAAATCTTAATAAAAGAGATTTATATTCATTAAGTTGACAAAGCAACTTATTTAAGAAAAAAATAATCTTTAGTACAGAATAGTCCATAATTCACTTAAATTATTGATTTTCAATATTTTATACATGAAACGTTCTTTCTATTATTGGTTTAAGTGTTAATGTTTTACAAAAATTGTGCATTTAATCGATAAAAAAGAACACTTAAAGGATAAATAATAATTTATTTTACCTACATTTAACACGGACATAAACCCCGAGCTATGGAAAGTTACATAATTACATTAGGCACATATCTTATATTAATGCTTTTCTTTAAGGTATTTTTTGCAGTTGCCGGAAAGGAGTAAACTACCTTTACTACCTGTAATTTCAGTTCTCCAACTATGTTGAAGAAATTATTACGTACATCTTACGCCAAAAGACGAAATTCTTTACCTCTAGCCCAACGCACTTCCGCAGCCATTACTATTGCCAACAAACTTCTTGAATTACCTATTTGGCAATTTGATTATTATCATTTGTTTTTGCCAATTGCTGAAAAAAAAGAAATAGACACTTCCGTTCTACTATCCATTTTACAAGGAAAAGATAAGCATGTAATAGTACCAAAGGTTATTAACGCTAAAGATCTGCAGCACTTTCTTTTAACCGACAACACTAGATTTGTATTAAGCCGATGGGGGGTTCCGGAGCCTATAGATGGAATACCTATTTCTCCGATAAAAATAGATGTGGTTTTTGTGCCTTTGTTAGCCTTTGATACTATAGGGAATCGTGTTGGATACGGTAAAGGATATTACGACACTTTTTTATCTTCGTGTCGCAAGGATATAATAAAAGTAGGCTTATCTTTTTTTGAGGCAGAAGAAAAAATAACGGATACACACAATACGGATATCCCATTAGATTACTGCGTAACACCTAAAAAGATTTATTCCTTTGGTATTTCCTGAATATCCAACGCAGTATCCTCTACTTCTACTATTTCTGCGTTTTCTTTGAATGCCTTCTTATTAAAAATCAATAAAATACCTACACCAGTGCTTATTGCGGTATCCGCTATATTAAAAACAGGTTCAAAAAATCTAAAATTACTACCACCTAAATAAGGCATCCAGTCTGGCCAAGTAGTGTCTATCAAAGGAAAATATAGCATATCTACTACCTTACCATAAAACAGACTGCCATATGGTTCACTGGAAAACAGACTTGCCACCTCATTATAACTTTGATTAAACAGCATCCCGTAAAAGACAGAATCTATAATATTTCCTAGTGCTCCTGCAAAAATAAGAGAAACAGCTATAACCAATGTACGGGACATTTTTTTGCGAATAACATCGTATAACCAATACCCTATTCCACAAATTGCAAACAATCTGAAAATAGTAAGCACGAGCTTTCCTACCTTATCAGAAATTGGAAGAAGATCACTTAGTTTCGCCCCCCATGCCGCACCCTCGTTTTCTATAAATAGAATTTTAAACCAATTAAAAACATCAATAGACTCTCCTAATACAAAATGTGTCTTTATATAAATTTTACTCCATTGGTCGATAACGAGTATCAACAAAATAAGCAGGGCGGACTTTTTTAAACTCATCTGTTTTTAATAAGAGACAAAAATAGAAATATTATTCGGGTTTCCTTAATTCTATATTACCAGTCACTGTAGATAAATTATAAAGGTTTAAACCCTTTGGAAGGACAAGTTGTTCTACTGTTCCGTATTTACTAAAAGCGTTTATACTGCCCCTATCTGCCTTAATAGTAATATCGCCACTTTGCGTTTTAACCGTTGCTTTTTTTGACACTTGATTCAACTCGCATTTACCGTCTGCCAACACTATGTCTAAATCGCTATAATCACCTTTCGCAACAACCCGGACATTGGTTCCGTAAACCGCAACGTTTTTCCATTGCGGAAGAAGTACATGCAAGCCAATCGACACTACTTTATGGGCGCTAAGCTTATCATTAGGCTTAATAAAATCAGATGGGAAACCAGCATCTACAACCAATGTTTTTCCATTTTGGCGCACCGATAATTCAAGGTCTTTACTGTACTCACCTTCCAATTGTGCTTCAATAACTATTTCATCCGAATGAACCGTTTCAAGACGCAGCTCATAACAATTATCGGCATTGATCTGCAAAAGACTAATAGACGAAGCTTCAATCGTTCTTTTTAAATGTGTTTGGGCTACTGCCAATGTACCTAAAAAGCAAAACAAAACAAACGATACTAATTTCAACATCTATAATTAAAAAAACGCCACTAAAGGCGTTTCATTTAGGATTGCATATTTTTTGCTTCAATACTTAAGGTGGCATGCGGCACCAATTTTAACCGTTCCTTATTTATTAGCTTGCCCGTTACCCGACAAACACCGTATGTCTTATTCTCTATCCTTAATAATGCATTTTTAAGGTCTCTAATGAATTTTTCCTGACGGATAGCCAATTGGGTATTTGCCTCCTTACTCATAGTCTCGGAACCTTCTTCAAATGCCTTAAAGGTAGGCGAAGTATCATCGGTACCATTATTTCCATCGTTCATATAGGAACTCTTAAGCAATGCCAAGTGACTATTTGCCTTTACTATTTTTTCTTCGATAAGAATTTTGAACTCGGCCAAATCCTTATCTGGAAATCTAACGTTTAAATCTTGTGCCATTTTTTAATTCTTTACAATAAACAATTTAGTGTTCACCTCGTCAAAAACAATTTCTGTGCCATCTTCAAGAATATCCTCCAAATGAAGTTCAGCAGTAAGTGTTTCTGTTTTTATATAAGCTAAATTACTTTCCACAGCTTGTTCTACAATACCATCTTTTTGTAACTTAATAACAATTTTATCCGTAACCTCGAAACCGGACTCTTTTCTTAAATTCTGTATCCTGTTAACCAATTCTCTTGCTATGCCCTCTTTTCTTAGGTCATCATTTATGGTAACATCTAACGCAACGGTTATTTTACCTGAGCTAGCCACTAACCAACCTTCAATATCTTGAGAACTTATTTCTACATCCTGTAACTGTAAAATACTACTTTTATTTTCTATTTGTATAGATATTTCGCCCTCCTGTTCAATTTTTTGGATGTCCTCCTGGGTAAATAAAGCTACAGAGGCGGCAACCAACTTCATATCCTTACCATATTTAGGTCCCAAGGTCTTGAAATTAGGTTTTATACGTTTAACCAAAACCCCGGATGCATCATCCAAAAGTTGAATATCCTTAACGTTTACTTCTGATTTTATTAAATCTGAAACCGCAAGGATATCTGTTCTGTCCTGCTCCTCCAATATTGGAATCATTATCTTCTGCAACGGTTGTCTCACCTTAATTTTTTCTTTTTGACGAATAGATAGTACCAATGAGGAAATAGTTTGAGCCTTGTTCATTTTAGCTTCCAATCCTTTGTCAATTAGACTACTATCTGCAACTGGAAAATCGGCTAAATGAACACTTTCAAAAGACTCTGAATTAGTGGTAACGATTAAATCTCTATACAACCGATCCATAAAGAAGGGTGCCACTGGAGCGGATAATTTTGCCACAGTTAGCAAACAAGAATAAAGAGTTTGATAGGCAGCTATCTTGTCTTTTCCATACTCGCCTTTCCAAAAACGTCTTCTGCACAAACGCACATACCAATTGCTAAGGTTTTCTTGTACAAAATTAGAAATTGCCCTAGTTGCGCGGGTTGGTTCGTAATCACCGTATGCTTCATCAACTTCCTTAATTAAAGAATTCAATTCCGATAAAATCCATCTATCTATCTCTGTTCGTTCCTCAACCGGTATTCTATTTTCACTAAAAGAAAAGGAATCTATATTGGCATATAGCGCAAAAAATGAATACGTGTTGTATAACGTACCAAAGAATTTCCTTTTGACCTCAACAATACCTTCCACGTCGAACTTTAAATTGTCCCAAGGATTGGCATTACTGATCATGTACCATCTTGTGGCATCTGCCCCGTGTTTATCCATTGTTTCAAATGGATCCACCGCATTTCCCAAACGTTTTGACATTTTTTTGCCTTCCTTGTCCAACACAAGTCCATTTGAGACAACATTTTTATACGCCACAGAATCGAAGACCATTGTGCCTATGGCATGTAATGTGTAAAACCAACCGCGTGTCTGATCAACGCCTTCTGCAATAAAATCCGCAGGAAACGACTCTCCTTTATCAATCAAATCCTTATTTTCAAACGGATAATGCCATTGTGCATAAGGCATGGAACCACTATCGAACCAAACATCAATTAAATCACTTTCCCTTTTCATAGCCTTACCGGACGGTGAAACCAAGATAATTTGATCTACTATATTTTTATGTAAGTCAATTTTATCGTAGTTATCCTCGGACATATCTCCAACTACAAATTCCGCAAAAATATCCTTTTCTAACACTCCAGCCCTGACGGCTTTTTCCATCTCGGATTTTAACTCGGCCACGGAACCGATCATGATTTGCTCCGTGCCATCCTCCGTTCTCCATATAGGTAAAGGAATTCCCCAATATCTTGATCTCGATAAATTCCAGTCGTTAGCATTTGCCAACCAGTTTCCAAACCTACCGTCACCTGTAGATTTGGGTTTCCAATTGATCGTTTGATTTAACTGGAACATCCGATCCTTGATATCGGTTACTTTTATGAACCAAGAATCCAAGGGATAGTATAGAATTGGCTTGTCCGTACGCCAGCAGTTTGGATAGCTATGTATGTACTTCTCTACTTTGAAAGCCTTATTCTCTTCTTTTAATTTTATGGCAATTTCAACATCTATAGATTTTTCAGGCGCTTTCCCATCCTCATAATACTCATTTTTTACGTATTTGCCAGCAAACTCTTTAAGCTCTGGTCTAAATTTCCCTTGTAAATCTACCAAAGGAACCGTATTTCCGTTCTCGTCCAGGACTAACATGGGCGGAATTTCTGGCACCGCCTGTTTGGCAACTAAAGCATCATCCGCACCAAAAGTGGGTGCTGTATGCACGATACCTGTACCATCTTCGGTAGTCACAAAATCACCTGCAATTACCCTAAACGCATTTTCAGCGTTTTCATAAGGGAGCACATAATCAATCAATTGTTCGTATCTAATATTTATAAGGTCCTTACCTTTAAATTCCTTCACAATGTAAAACGGAATCTTTTTATCCCCACCATTATAATCTAACAACTGCGGCTTTTCCTCAACCTGGAAGAACTTCCCGGAAAACTGCTTTCCTACCAAGTTTTTGGCCAGAATGGCGTTTATTGGCTCAAACGTATACTGGTTATACGTTTCAACAAGAACATAGTCTATTTTAGGACCTACCGTAAGTGCTGTATTTGAGGGTAACGTCCAAGGGGTAGTCGTCCAAGCTAAAAAATAGATAGTGCCCTCGTTCTTCAAAAAATCGGGTAGGGTATCTTCTATCGCCATGAACTGAGCCGTAACTGTGGTATCCGTTACATCTTGATAGGTTCCTGGTTGATTAAGCTCATGGGAGCTAAGGCCTGTTCCTGCTTTAGGAGAATAAGGCTGTATGGTATATCCTTTATATATAAGTCCTTTATCATAAATCTGTTTCAACAACCACCAAACAGACTCCATGTATTTGGACTTGTAAGTTATATACGGGTCCTCCATATCTACCCAATACCCTACTTGTTCTGTCATTGCGTTCCAAACGTCCGTGTAGCGCATTACTGCTTTTTTACAGGCTGCATTGTATTCTTCTACAGAAATTTTAGTGCCAATATCCTCTTTGGTAATCCCTAGTTCCTTTTCAACACCTAGTTCTATCGGGAGACCATGCGTATCCCAGCCCGCCTTTCGTTTTACCTGGTATCCTTTCATGGTCTTGTACCTCGGGAAAATATCCTTTATAGTACGTGCCATAACATGATGTATGCCCGGCATACCATTGGCCGAAGGAGGACCTTCATAAAATACATAATTTTCCTTCCCTTCTCTTGTAGAGATACTTTTGTCAAAAATAGCATTGGCTTTCCAATAGGTCAATACTTGGGTAGCTACATTTGGTAAATCCAATCCTTTATACTCTGCAAACTTCATACGAAATGCTTCTAGGTCACTAATTTAAGGTTGCAAATTTACTAAATTACAAAGTACCATTTCACATTTTAATTTCTATTACAGAACGTATGAGCTGTTCTATCCTAAATTAAGGCAGAAAGAAAGATTTAGATTTATATATAAGTTTGTTAGAATACATTTTGAACCTTTTGATAATTACAAAATCAAAGACTAAATAATATGTACATTTTAAAATTAAAAGGCTTTTAGTAACATTTGAGTATACCATTTGTAGTTTTATCCTCACTTATTATGGTTTAAACCGAAAAAATGATAATTCAATTAAACATTAAGAAGCTCTTACCCTAATTGCATATGGCATTAACTCGAACTTTATAAATATCAAATCGAATGTCTCCGGCAACTAATACGTAGCACAACTAACACTGTTGCTAAAAACCTATTCAGAAGTCGAAGCATTATACCCTAGATAAACCCAAACAATTAAAGTACGTTTTGTACGGCAAACACTATTTTCTTAGAAGTATTAAAGAAGGACTATAAGTTGTCTCCACCATCCTCTACTATTTAAATATTATAAATTATTATGTTCAAAATCAGTTGTTTATGTATTTAAAGATCTATAAAAATAAATGTTGACATCTAAAAACAAATTAAACACGTATATCTCTACAACTTAAACAAACACTAATAAAATAAACAAAAATGAGAAAAGTAATTTTAGGATCGGTACTAATGTTAACATTAAGTATTTCGTTCGTTTCGTGCAGAGAAACAGCTGATAAGGCAAAAGATGCAGCAGAACAAGCAGGTGAAGCAGTTGAAGCTGCTGGTGAAGATTTAAAAGAAGTAGGTGAAGATGCTATGGATGCAGCTGGTGAAGCGGTAGACAGTGCAGCTGAGGCTACTGGCGAAGCAGTTGAATCTGCTAAAGAAGCCGGCGCGGATGCCATTGATGGTGTAAAAGAAGCTGGAACAGATGCAATGGATAAAGCTAAAGAAGCTGGAACGGATGCAATTGATAAAGCTAAAGAAGTTGGAACTGACGTAAAAGATGCGGCAGCTAAGGTTGGTGACAAAGCAAAAGAAGTAAAGGACGCGGTTAAAAACTAAACCTTATCCAAAATAAGAACATAAAGGTCCGATTATATCGGGCCTTTTTATTTAAAAATTATAGGTTATCCCTACCACAAGATTTACTCCTGGTGCCACAATACCGGAAGAATACGTTAGGTAGCGTTGATTTGTAAAATTCTCTAAGTTTAAAGAGGCAACAACCTTTGAACTAAACTTGTATTGAGTCCTAAAATTAAGGGTATACCAAGAAGGCGAATATGGATTTCCGTTACTGTCCGAAGCATAAATAAAATCTTTAGCTATTTCGGATATAGCTAGTTCATCAAAAGCCAACTCCCCATTATAGTTCAAAAATATATCTGCTTTAAATTTCTGGTTCTTCCATGTAACATGAAAATCCCCAAAAGTTGGTGCAGCGTGCCTTGCCGGGGTATCGGTTCCGTCAGCTTCCTCTTCTATGCCTTGAGTAATAGTAAGATTTGAAGATAAAGACCAGTGATCGGAGAGGAATGCTTCCATTCCCAATTCAAAACCATATACATAAGCTCTAGCTGCATTTTGTATAGCTTGTACCCTGCTTAGTTCTCCTTGATATACAATTTCACTATTTCCATTAAACGAAAAATCCCTTCTTACCAAAGCATCCACCAAATAGGTGTAATAAGTTGCTCCTTTGAGCACGACTTTGTCCTCAAAATTCTTTTGCATTCCCAACTCTACATTATAGGCATATTCAGGTTCGAGATTAGGATTCGGAACAACAACGGTCCCAGGTTCCGAGTCGAATATTTTTCCGATATCATCTATATTGGGTGCTCTAAACCCTGTAGAACCATTAAAAGTAACTTGTAAATCTGACTTAGGAAACCAACTAAAACCAAGACTTCCTGTTAAGGCCCCCGTGCTTAAGTCGGCCTCATTAAAGGGAAAAGAATAAAAGGTTTGATCGAACAAGGCATCTATCCACACATGACTATACCTGAGACCAGACATTAGCGTAAAATTAGGTTTTGCCCTATATTCGCTATTCGCATAGCCTGCTAAACTTTGCCATACCGACCCGTTTGGATATCTTGTAGGGGCATCTTCAATTACATTGGTGATAACATCCCTATTAGTGCTCTCCGAGCGTACTCTATTAAAAATGTATTCCCCGCCGTAATACAATCTAAAATCTCCTTTTTTCTTATTTTCAAAATCGATATTCACATTAAAGGCATCAACCTTTTCCTTGGTGCTATTTAAGGTTACTTCTTGAAAATCGCGGTTATTTCGGCTTTCTTCAAACCGCTGATAAGCGGTTGTTAGCTTTAATCCGTCGTTTAGCTTTCCATTTCCCTTTTTGTTTACCTGCACATTACCCATAAACCATTTTTGAGGCCCATAAAACCATTCTGCCGAGCGCAACCCCATACCGTCGCTTGTAGGCCTAATTAGTCTATCATATCTTGAATAATCCGAGGTTTCCGAATAAAATATTCCTGAACGGACATCCCATTTCGAATTGGGTCTAAAACGTATTTTTTGCATAAAATTAATCTGATCATATCCCGTAGGAACCTGTTTTCTGGGATTTTCGTTAGCTACAAGTTCGTCGATTCCATTACGTACCCTAACGACCGTATTTCTCAAATACGAATCAGGACCGTGGCTACCCATGACCAAATCCTGAAAACTACTATAGGTTAGATTCGTTAATGCGGCCCATTTGTTTTTTCCAAAACCTACCTTAGCATTCATTGTACTTTCCAAATTGGCAGATGAAAACCTATAATTGGCACCACCATAAACAGCAAGACTATCATTTTTAACCAATTCTGGTGTTTGCGTATAAAAATTCATTACACCGCCAATGGCATCACTACCGTAAATAACAGATCCTGGTCCAAAGATAATTTCTGTGTTTTTTATGGTAAAGGGATCTATGGAAATCACATTCTGTAGATTACCTCCCCTAAAAATGGCATTGTTCATACGGACACCATCTACCGAAATCACCAATCTATTAGTAGAAAATCCTCTAATCATTGGGCTTCCGCCCCCTAGCTGGCTTTTTTGAACAAACACTTTTCCGCTGTTTTGCAGGAGATCTGCCGAGGTTTGAGGAGCAGAAAAAGCAATGTCACGCGCATTAATTGTAACTATCTTGTTAGGTATATCCTTCTTTTGCTGCTCCCATTTAGATACCGACATAACCACTTCGTCCAGTTGCTCTGGCTTCATTGTTAGAAATACCCTATTGCCTTGTTTAACAATTTGCGACTTAGTTGTTATTAACAACTCATAACTAATGTGTTTTACAACTATCCGTTCGTTTTTGGAGAATAAGGCGATATTAAAAAAACCGTCAAAATCGGTAAGCGCTACTTTAGATTTATCAGAATTAAAAACAGCTACGTTAGAAATAGCATCTCCGGTATCGGCATCTAAAACCTTTACCTTTTGCGATTGAACGACCCAAACAAAAAGAAAAAAGAATATAAGAGCACTCTTTTTCATACTAATTAAAAACTTCATTTAGAATAGCTAGCGATTTTGGTTTCCGGAACCCTTGTAAATGTAACTCGAAATATAGTACAATGGATTTCAAGACTTCTTGACGTTCTGCCTTTGTCATTTTAACCCGGTCCAACGCATCAAAATTTGTGCCTAAAATTTGCTTGAACAAAGTGAGGCATCTACCGCTAATTATTGGGTTTAATGTAGGTTTGTGCACAAAGTCACCTTCCAAAAGGTCAAAATAAGAAGCTTCCTGATTATTAGTGTCCGGATAAAATCCTAGATACTTACTTAATACCATTAAAAAATACAGATGAAAATTAGCAACTTCATCATTTATATCCAACCATTGCAACGCCGTTTCTACGTAGTTAAACAAGGGAGTGTTTGCCTCCTCCTCATGAATGGAATTCCCTAACATTTCAGCTAAAAACATCGTGAGGGCATTTTTTGCGACTTGAGTATGTAGCGTTTGATAATGATAACTGACCTTAGCTTCCTTAATACTTTCTAAAGTTCCTTTACTTCTGTGATTTGCTACCAATTCCAATTGCGTTAAGGGTTGAAAATAAGCCGATTTCAATTTTCCTTTTTTAGACGCAAGAACACCTTTTAACAGATAGGATTTTATACCATCCGAAAGCGTAATGGCCTTAACGATAAGACTGGTATCCCCATATTTTAAAGAGGTAAGTACAATAGCCCTTGTGGTTACTTGCATGACTAGAATTCTATTGTTCAAATATAGGATGAAATATATTCGTCGTCAGATTATAAACCAGTACGTATAAAAAAATCTGCAAGAGAAGTAGTTCTCTTGCAGATTTTCAAATTATAATTCTTGATTGTTAAATAACGCCTTGAGCCAACATGGCATCCGCAACTTTAACGAACCCGGCAATATTTGCACCTTTCACATAATTACAGTAGCCATTCTCGTCCTTACCGTATTCAATACAAGAATCATGAATATCGGACATAATCTTTCTCAATCTTTCGTCTACTTCTTCGCGTGTCCAACTAATACGTAAGGAGTTTTGCGACATTTCCAGACCGGAGGTTGCAACCCCGCCTGCGTTAGATGCCTTTCCTGGGGCAAAAAGAATTTTTGCCTCGTGGAATTCATGTATCGCTTCTGGTGTAGAAGGCATATTAGCGCCTTCCGCAACACATACACAACCATTCTTTACTAACACTTTAGCATGCTCCCCGTCCAATTCGTTCTGAGTGGCACAAGGTAAAGCGACATCACATTTAACATCCCAAGGTGTTTCTCCTTTATGGAAAGTCGCCGAGCTATATTTATCTGTATACTCTGAAATACGACCTCTTTTATTATTTTTTAAATCCATTACATAGGCCAATTTCTGCTCGTCAATACCGTCCTTATCGTAGATATATCCTTGTGAATCGGATAGGGTCAAGACCTTTGCTCCAAGATGTAAGGCTTTCTCAGCAGCAAACTGTGCTACATTCCCTGATCCAGATATGGCAACCGTTTTTCCTTTAAAGTCCAGTCCTTTTGTCTGCATCATACTCTGTGCGAAATAAACGGTACCGTAACCTGTTGCTTCCGGGCGGATTAAAGACCCACCCCAAGAACGTCCTTTACCAGTAAGTACACCGGTAAACTCGTTCCTGATTTTCTTGTACATTCCAAAAAGGAATCCAATTTCGCGAGCACCGACACCAATATCACCGGCAGGAACATCGGTATTTGGACCGATATGCCTATTGAGTTCCAACATAAAGGCATGGCAAAAACGCATGACCTCATCATCCGATTTTCCTTTGGGATCAAAGTCAGAACCTCCTTTACCTCCGCCCATAGGAAGGGTAGTTAGACTATTCTTGAAGACCTGCTCAAAAGCCAAAAACTTTAAAATACTTGCATTTACAGTAGGATGAAAACGCAGACCGCCTTTGTAAGGTCCAATAGCGGAATTCATTTGAATACGGTATCCACGGTTTACATGAATTTCTCCTTCATCGTCTACCCAAGCCACCCTGAAAGAAATTAACCTTTCTGGCTCTACCATCCTTAGGAGTATATTTTTACCATTGTAAATTTTATGTTTAGCGATGTAGGGAATTACTGTTTCTGCAACTTCCTGTACCGCTTGTATGAATTCTGGTTCGTGACCGTTACGGTTCCTTACCTCATCCATGAATTGTTTTATTTTTGCTTCCATAGAACTATTTGCTATCTATTGATGTTAGTGAATTCTAAATATATCGGCAAAATTATGATATTATTATAATTTATCTATTGATTATTTTACAAATTGGCAAACAAATAACATTCAACCAAACCTGTTTTGGCTTTTTTTAAAAATGGAAAGTTCCCAACAGCCACGAATTTAAGGTGCTTTACTTTTAATTAGCCTATAGCCTGTTCCAAATCGGCAATAAGATCATCAATATCCTCAATGCCTACACTTAGGCGAATCAAGGAATCTACCACACCCACTTTTTCACGTTCTTCCTTGGGGATACTACCATGCGTCATACTTGCTGGATGCCCTGCTAAACTTTCTACACCACCCAAAGATTCCGCCAGCGTAAAAACCTTGAGTTTCTCAACCAGCCTAATAGCTGCCTCGTAACTACTGCCTTTAGGCACAAAGGAAATCATACCACCAAAATCCTTCATTTGGCGTTTGGCAATAACATAGTTGGGATGGTCTTGAAAACCTGGCCAATATACCTTTTCTATCTTAGGATGTCTTGCAAGGTATTCTGCAATAGCCCTTCCGTTCTCGCAGTGCCTTTGCATTCGAACATGCAGGGTCTTAATTCCTCTAAGTACTAAAAAACTGTCCATTGGACCGCAAATAGCACCACTGGCGTTTTGTATAAAATAGAGTTTATCCGCCAAGGCTTTATCTTTTACTACCAAGCCTCCCAATACTACATCTGAATGTCCGCCTAAATATTTTGTAGCCGAATGCATAACAATATCGGCTCCTAGGTCTAGGGGCAACTGCAAATAGGGAGTTGCAAAGGTATTGTCTACAGCCAAAAGTACATTGTGCTCTTTAGCAATCTTGGCCACCGCTTCAATATCTATGATATTCATCATTGGGTTAGTAGGCGTTTCTACCCAAATAAGCTTTGTCTTAGTACTAACAAACTCGTCGATAATAGTTGAATCCTGCATGTCTACAAAACGAAAGCTAATTCCAAAATTATCGAATATCCGCTTAAACAATCGGTAACTACCACCGTAAAGATCGTTGGTGGAAACGACTTCATCGCCAGGACTCAAAAGTTTTAAAACGGCATCTATAGCGGCCAATCCGCTGCCAAAAGCTAGCCCATATGCCCCGTTTTCTATACTGGCCAAGGAATTCTCCAAAGCCGTTCGGGTAGGATTGGCACTCCTGGAGTAAGCGTATCCCTTATGACCGCCCGGGGTAGATTGGGCGTAGGTAGAAGTTTGGTAGATAGGAGGCATTACGGCACCGTAGGCCTTATCCGGGTGTTGACCTCCGTGAATGGTCCTGCTATTAAATCTTAACTTGTTTTCGCTCACAATTTATATTCTTCAGTCAAATGTATAGTTATGTTTTGAAGAATACAATGAAACTGTACTTTTGTCATATACAAAGCACCCTATGAACATACGCTCCATTTGCCTGTTTTTAATCGTCCTAGCTGTTGGTTGCAAAACGGACAATGCTATAACCTTTGAACCCATTACTTTTGATGGTGATACCTGTGTAGATTGCCCCAAAATAAATATTACGATACCTAAAGCAATGGGCGATGCTAGCATAGAGGAAGTCATTAATAATGCCCTAAAAGAAGAGCTTATTTATCTTCTCAACTTTGATGACGAACAAAATGCATTTGATATCAAAAGTGCCATTGGTTCCTTTACAACTGCATATACAAAACTAAAATCCCAATTTGCGGAAGAGGCTACGCCTTGGGAGGTAACAGTAAACGCAACCGTCTCCTATGAGGACAAGAACATTATAACCATAAAAATGAATTCCTACTTATTTACAGGAGGCGCGCATGGTTACAACACCACACATTACCTGAATTTTGATAAACTGAAGGCTAAAGAATTGAATACGGAGCATCTTTTTAAGAATACCCCCGATTTTGAGGAATATGCTGAATCCAAGTTCCGAATTCAAGAAGGGATACCGGCAGAAGGCGATATCAACAGTACCGGATTTATGTTCGAGACCGGATCATTTTACTTGCCAGAAAATATAGGATTTACTAGAGAAGGTTTGCAATTATTTTACGAGCAGTACGAAATAGCCTCTTATGCAGATGGCCCTATCGTAATTACCTTTCCATACGCTGAACTCCAAGCGTATTTGGCACATCATCCAAAACAAAAGTAGTCTTAGAGCATTTTTCTCAGGGCCAAAATAGACCCAAGATGTATCCCTTCATGGAAGTTGTTAAAGCTTATGGCATCCTGTACATTGTTCAGGGTTACCTTGGCACTGGTGGTATAAGGCTTAAAATCCTTGAATAACCCAGCGTCGTAATCTTGCTGTGTTCGATCTATAGTTGATACTAATATTTCCTTGATGTGCTCTATTTCGGCATCGGTAGCCGTTCCATCGGGAACGGTTCCTTTCATGAATTTATCAACCACATCCGTAGCAACCAACATAGGTACTCCGCTAAACTTGTAAACCAATAGTTGCTGGGTAACGACCACGTGCGCAATATTCCACCAGATATTATTTCTAAACCCTTTAGGTATGGTTAAGAAATCCTTTTTAGGCGTATTTTCTAAGATAGCCAATAGATTTTTTCTGTTCTGTAAGGTAATTCCAAGCTCGTTTTTCAATGGATATGCATTTAAATGAAGCCTAAAAATAGTACAATTAATGATATTTAGGTTTCTTTGTACAGCAGATATGTTAAGATCGATATGAAAAAAATTTACCACCTAAGTACATGTTCTACCTGTCAACGCATCTTAAAAGAACTGGAGCCCCTAGACGGCTTTACCTTACAGGATATTAAAACAGAACCCATTACCGCAGCGCAACTGGAAGAGATGCGTAAACTAACAGATAGTTATGTATCACTCTTTAGCAAAAGGGCGATGCTTTTTAAACAACGTGGCCTTCACGAACAAACCTTGAGCGAGGAAAACTATAAAAGCCTCATACTGGAACAATATACTTTTTTAAAACGTCCCGTAATATTAACGGACACGGACATATTTATAGGCAATAGCAAAAAAACGACCGCTGCGGCCAAAGATGCCATTCATTCGTGAATAGAAGAACCTTTGCCATTTTTTCGGCTATAGGCGCTACTAGTATCTATGGTGTAAACCACACCATAGCCAAAGAAGTAATGCCTACCTATGTGCAGCCGTTAGGTTTCATTATGCTAAGGGTTTTGGGCGCGGCTATTTTGTTTTGGTTGATTTCCTTTTGGGGCCCCAAAGAAAAAATAGAAAAGAAAGATTACCTACGTATGGGACTTTGTGCCGTATTGGGCATGGGTTTTAACATGTTGGTTTTTTTTAAGGGACTGTCACTATCTACACCTATAAATAGTGCTGTGCTCATAACAACAACCCCCATCATCGTTCTTATTTTATCGGCAATCGTAATAAAGGAAAAGATTGTAGTTCGAAAGGTTTTAGGAATAGGTATAGGACTTGTTGGTGCTTTGGGACTTATCCTTTTTGGTTCTGAAATACGCCAAGATGCTCCCAATATACCGTTGGGAAATTTTCTCATCCTCATGAATTCGGTCTTTTACGGTTCCTATTTGATCGTCGCCAAGACATTGATCAGCAAATACCATCCGTTTACCTTTATGAAATGGTTGTTTACGCTCGGAATTCTTATTTGTCTGCCTTTTGGATACCAAGAATTTACCGAAATTTCGTGGACCACCCTACCTTTTGAGGCTATTTGGCGCATTACATTTGTAATTGTGGGAACCACCTTCTGTACCTATTTATTCAACATATTTGCACTTACCCAGCTTAAGGCATCTACCCTTAGTGCCTTTGTTTACGTACAACCCTTGGTAGGGATTACTTATGCTATTGCCAGTGGGCAGGACAGTCTAACTACCGTTAAAATCGTCTCTGCAAGTTTTGTATTACTAGGGGTGTATTTAGCCAGTAAGAAACCAAAGGCAGGTGAACGGACCGCCTAGCTCAAAAATGCGCTTTTAGAATTTTCCAGATGTTTACGCATGAGAAGTACTGCACGCTGCGCATCCCGTTGATGAATTGCGGATACCATATCCAAATGTTCTTGTAGAATTTCTTTCAAAGGCCTTATTAGTCCAATAACCTCCATAAATAACCAGATGTTGCCCTTGTCAAACAGCCCATGTGCGAAGGTATTGCCGCAATTGGCCAAAATAATATCATGAAAATGAAAATTTATCTTTTGAAAGACCCTAGCGCTAATGGGACCCTTCTCAAAAGGCACTAGCAAATCACGGAGGTCGTCTATTCTTTCTTGTGGAGCTTTTAAAGCAAACTGCTTTATGGCCATGGTCTCCAAGGCAATCCTACAATCAAAAATTTCAGATATATCCAAAGCGGAAAAGTTCCTAATGACTAAACCTTCGCGAGGCACATCTATTACCAAATTTTCCTTTTGTAGCAATACTAATGCTTTTTTAAGCGTTTTAGCATCTACACGCATCATTTTGCACAACACCTCATTTGGAATTTTTTCGCCTCCAAGTAATTCCTTGGCAGCAATCATACACTTTAACTTTTGGTGAACGACTGCAACGGTTAGGGTGTTTGCTACTTTCATTCCTTAAATATAGAGAATATATCCTGTAACCTAATCGCTTGTAAGATTCTTAGGGGTTTTAATAAATTTCCGAGTGTCGTTCTTGGTAAGTACTCTAAAACCATCACCTTTTTCAACTGCCTCAAATCGCTTTAAAAAAATAGCGTCCAATCCTTGTAGTTTTCTTGTCTTTAAATCGATCCAAGAGCCCATCATTTCGCCATGTGCAAAATTTTCTCCTTTTGCATTATAAAAATCATGGTGAAATTCAAAAAACTTTCCGTCTTCGCTCAAACCCATAATCTCCATGGACACCCTTACAGTTTGACCAAGAAATACTTCCTTGAAATAATAGATATGCTCATAAAATACTACAGGACCAATATTATATTTGGCCATCGCTTTTTCATCAAAGCCCATTTTTATCAAAAAAGCCATTCGCGTATGGCCCATAAAATTCACATAAGCCGAATTGGCCAAATGACGGTTCGCGTCAACATCACTCCATCTAATTTCAAATTCCTTAAAGTACATTCTTTATTTTTTTGCTATGCACGCATAATAGTTGGCAAAAATAGTATAGTTTTGAAAAAACAGGAGATAATTAACCTTAATTCTGCTATCTAGTATTTTAAATTAAACCACAATCCTATGTCCACAAAACCGGCTTTTATACAGGAACTTTCCTTACCTGCTATTGCAGCTCCTATGTTTTTAATATCCGGACCTCAACTGGTTATAGAATGTTGTAAAAACGGAATCGTTGGTACCTTCCCAGCATTGAACCAACGCACCAGCGAAGGTTTTGAAGAGTGGTTGATTGAAATAAAAACGGAGCTGGAGAAATTTGAGAATGAAACGGGTAAAAAGGCGGCTCCATTTGGCGTTAACCTCATCGTACATGCTACTAATCCTAGATTAGAGGCAGATGTGAAGCTTTGCGTTAAGCACAAGGTTCCCATCATCATAACCTCCTTAGGGGCGGTATCAACCGTGGTAGATGCTATACATAGTTATGGCGGACTCGTATTTCACGACATTATTAAAAAAAGGCATGCAGAAAAAGCGGCAGAAGCTGGCGTAGATGGACTCATTTTAGTTGCAGCAGGAGCTGGCGGCCATGCTGGTACTATAAACCCTATGACCTTAGTGGCCGAAATCAAAAAGATATTTCAAAAGACCATCATTCTTTCCGGATGTATAAGCACAGGCCGCGATATTGCCTCCGCGATGCAAATGGGAGCAGATTTAGCCTATATGGGAACACGTTTCATTAATACTGAAGAAAGTAAGGCTTCACCTGAATACCAAAAAATGATTATTGATGCGGGTGCCAGCGATGTGGTATACACGGCATCTATCTCCGGTGTGCATGCCAATTTTTTAGGCGCCAGTTTACAGGCTGCCGGAATAACGGAGGAAGACTTAAAAAAGGATACTAAAATAGACTTTGGCAAAGAATTGGATACCGAGGCAAAAGCCTGGAAAACTATTTGGTCTGCAGGCCAAGGTTCTGCGCTAATAGATAATAGTATTCCTGTTGCAGAACTTGTAACCAACCTGAAGCGCGAATTTAAAGAAGCTATCGAAGAGCAGGGCAAGCTGTTGGAAATTTACCCCAAATAAAGTTCAAGTGTCAAGTTCAAATACAAACTCAGATACAAAACCCAGCCTAATAAGTCATGGCTATTTGGTGTTAACCGCACTTCTACTGCCCTGAATTTGGACATTGCTAGTTTTATGTTTGTAAAACTTATGTTTATATCAAGGAAATAGTGTTTCCAATTTTACGGATACCGAAAAAAATGACTAAAAATGCCG
>CAYGUY010000047.1:0-3848 GCA_964353165.1 uncultured Maribacter sp. | reverse complement strand
CACCAACTACTCTCTTTTAAAAATATAGCCTACGCAGCACGGTTTAAAAAGAATCTCATTCAAAAACTAAAAGCCAAGCAAGCGCTTTTCCCTTCTAAAATTACAGATGCCGATATCCAAAGCATAAAAACCTTAAAGGATTTTGATAACGTATACACCAGTAAGGCACATGGTTTTAAAGATGCTATGGATTACTATACCCAGTGCAGTGCACGTCAATTTTTAAGAGAAATTAAAATTCCTTCCTTAATTCTAAATGCCAAAAACGATTCTTTTTTGGGTAAGGCTTGTTACCCAATAAAGGAGGCAGAGGACAACCAAAACGTTTACCTTGAAATCCCTAAATATGGCGGTCATGTTGGGTTTTATGGTGCCAATGACCTTACGTATACCGAAGGTAGGGCAGTTTCTTTTTTTAATAGTTTGGGCTAATCTAAAAACTCCAAACAAACCGGACTAGGAAGGACTATTTCGTGAGTAAATGCCAAGCTCCCGTTTTCTTTATCCCTTTTATAGACTGTAATATTATTACTGCGCTGATTGGCAACCAATAGAAAATTCCCGCTTGGGTCTATATTAAAATTCCGTGGCCAGTCGCCCCGAACATCTTCTCTTTCAACAAGCGATAATTTACCCGATGTTTGGTCCACTCCAAAAATAACAATGGTATTTTCACCCCTGTTGGAACCATATAAAAACTTTCCATCTGGTGACAAGCGAATATCCGCACAATAACTATCTCCCTCAAAACCTTCAGCCAGCGTAGACTTCGTCTCCAATACCTCGTAACTGCCATCCTCAGAACTCTTGTAAACTGTAATGGTCGAATTCAGTTCGTTAATCACGTAAAGAAAACTATCATTCTCGCTAAACACAAAATGTCTTGGACCCGCTTTTTCCGGTAATTGAAGTACTTCTCTTTGGGTAGCGTCTATGCCGCCGTCTAAAAAAGGATATGCGTTTATCATATCCAAACCTAAATCGGCCACAAAAAGCTTGCGCTTTGAAAACAGCGACGAGTGCGCATGTGAGGTTTTGGTACTGTCCAAAAGTGTATGGTCAATTACTTCCGGTGTTCCTAAATTACCATCAGCATCGGTTTTAAAAATAGATATTGTACCTCCCGAATAATTGGAAACAGCCACCATACCACCGTCATCAGAAATACCTATATGGCATGGGTGTGCACCAAAACTGGACATTGTGTTCAACTTAGTTAATTGGCTATCATTAATCTTGAACGCTGTTACTGCACCGCTATTACCATCTATGGTATCGGTTTCGTTTACCGCATACAAGTAGTTCTTATCCGGTGAAATTTTTATAAAAGACGGATTACTGGTAGCTGCAGCTAAGGTCTTTTCCGTTAGCTCCCCAGTCTCCGAATTAAACGTATATCCATAAATTCCTTCGCTACCATTATCGGTATAAGTTCCTACAAATAAGCTATACGATGTATCCATTTTTTCATTTTCACAACTGCTTAAACAGCTCACTATTAAAACTAAATAAACCAACCATAACCTTTGCTTTGCATACATACTTTTTCTATTCTTTTGCCGAAAATAAGGAGATTTTCAGCTTACTAGGTCATAATTCATGTAACAAAATCATTCTTTTTAGTACCTATATTAAAAACACAACTATGGGTTTTTCTTCTCATGCAACCAAAACTTTAAAAGCCAATAGGGCTTTACTTAGAAAACGAAGTAGTTTTAGTGATATCAGAAAACGATATGAAGGTTATGTAGAAGACACAGAACTTAGCTTTAAGCAGTTAACCGATTTTGAACGTAAAAAACTAAAGGATAAAATTCGTGCACAAGCGAAACAGGATAAAAGAAATGAACTTTACGCCTTCGGATTTGCATTACTAGCTGTCTTCATACTATTTCTTGGGCTCTATTGAGCCTTTACTTAGTATTGCCAACTACAACTTATCTACCATCACCTTATAGGTAGGGTCTTCCATTACATTCACATCTATAATATCCTCAGCACTTGCCAATAATCGAATACAATCCCTGCTCAAATGACGTAAATGTACCTTCTTACCTACTTTAGCATACCGTTCTGTAATCTTGTTCAAAGCTTCTATACCGGACATGTCTGCCACACGGCTTTCCTTAAAGTCGATAATCACCTCATCGGGGTCATTAGGAACATCAAACTTTTCTGTAAATAACGTAGTAGAACCAAAAAATAAAGGACCATAAATTTCATAGTGCTTTACACCATTGTCATCTACAAACTTCCGTGCCCGAATACGTTTTGCATTTTCCCAAGAATAGGCCAATGCAGAAATAATAACACCCAATAAAACCGCTACGGCCAAGTTATGGGTAACTGCAGTAATCAAGGTAACCAAGACCATGACCACCACATCAGATTTAGGCATTTTACCAAAAGTCTTAAAACTTGCCCACTCAAAGGTTCCTATCGCCACCATAAACATAAGTCCTACTAAGGCTGCCATTGGAAGTTGCTCGATAAGACTGGAACCGAACATGATAAAAACTAGAAGCATAATTGCAGCAGTAATACCAGATAATCTTGCCCTAGCCCCAGAAGACGTATTGATCAAACTCTGGCCAATCATGGCACAACCACCCATGCCCGACAAAAACCCGGACAGGATATTCGCCGTTCCCTGCGCTACACATTCCTTGTTCCCACTACCACGGGTATCGGTAATTTCATCAATAATATTTAGAGTAAGCAGGCTCTCAATAAGTCCTACTCCAGCAACTATACCTGCGTACGGGATAATAATTTTAAAAGTTTCAAAAGTAAAAGGCAATTGAGGAATGGATATGGGAGGGAATCCACCTTTTATCGTTTCGCCTTCTCGCATCGTATCCGCAACTGTAAGGGTGTCTACACCAAAACCGATAACAATACCCGAAACAACCACAATAGCGACTAGGGAGGAAGGCACCGCCTTGGTAAGTTTTGGCAGACCCCAGATAATCAACATAGTCAATAAAGTAAGTCCTAGCATGATATACATTGGACTACCATTCAGTAAATTTTCTGTGCCCTTTTGATAGAAATTAGGGAACTGCGCCATAAAGATGATAATCGCCAATCCGTTTACAAAACCGAACATTACGGGATGTGGTACTAAGCGTATGAATTTACCTAAGCGCAATACACCTGCCAATATTTGAAGTACTCCCGCCAAAATAACCGTTGCAAAAACGTAATTGAGAATAGTTTCCGGTTCTATTCCCGGGAAATTTCGTTTCAATTCTAAAATCAATCCAACAAAAATAACAGCTACAGCGCCTGTTGCCCCAGAAATCATGCCTGGCCTACCGCCAAGAATTGAAGTAACCAATGCTAAGATAAACGCAGCATAAAGACCTGTTAATGGAGAGAAACCTGGTATTAAAGCAAAAGCAATCGCCTCAGGCACCAAAGCCAAGGCCACAGTTAATCCAGAAAGAATCTCGGTCTTATAATCTACTTTTTGTTTGAAATCGAACAAATTAAAATACTTGCGCACAGCTTATGAATTTAAGGGCGCAAAAGTAGTATTATTTGTTGAGACTGACAGAAAGCTGATGATTATTAACGATTTACTACCAATAGTTTATCAATAACACTAACAATTTGTTATTTAAGGGTTTAAATTAAATAATCTTGTGTTTAACTCACACTGTCTTGCAGAGAGAATTTCGAATTTACGCCATACTAAAAACTAATAATTGTCGCTTATAAATTAGTAGTTCACAAGAACTACTTTGTCCAATAGTCAACTACAAATACCTTTTCTAAATGCGGTTGTAAACTCGCCACAAAAGCCTGATGTTTTGGGTGCGGCGTATAAATACTATCACGATCTT
>CAYGUY010000046.1:0-32245 GCA_964353165.1 uncultured Maribacter sp. | reverse complement strand
GCGTATGGGCATAATCGACAATAGCCGTAATTTTTTCTTTTGATATAAAATATTGAAATCTACCGTCTACGTTATCGAGCTCGCTCAACAACCTCAAGGTTTCGAACTTCTCCAAGCCCAATAAATCTGCAGTAGCATAAATAGCTAGCATGTTGTACGCATTAAAATGACCTATTAGTTTGGTCCATAATTCGCTATCACCTAACTTCAATAACTGACCATCGAACTGATTTTCTAAAACCTGGGCCTTATAGTCCGCATAATTTTTTAGGGCATAGGTGTATTTTCGAGCCTTGGTATTCTGTAGCATTACCAACCCATTCTTATCATCTATATTGGTGAGCGCAAAAGCTTTCTTGTTTAAATTATCGAATAAAATTTTCTTGGTATCTCTATATTCGGCGAAAGTCTTATGATAGTCAAGATGGTCGTGAGATAAATTGGTAAAAATAGCACCTTCAAATACTAAGCCTTGTGTTCTCTTTTGATGTATCCCATGTGAACTTACCTCCATAAAACAGAACTCTACTCCAGCATCGTTCATCAAACTCAAATGCTTATTGATTACAAGAGCATCTGGAGTGGTATGGGTTGTTTTGTATTCCGTATCATCAACCATAATTTTAATAGTGGATAATAAGCCAACCTTATAGCCCGCCTTTTTAAAAAGTTGATAGAGCAAACTACTTACTGTAGTCTTACCATTGGTTCCGGTAACCCCAACTAACTTTAAGTTTTTAGACGGATTTCCGTAAAAGTTAGAAGCCATGATAGCAAGCGCAGAATTCCCGTTATCAACCTCTACATAGGTAATCTCATTGACCATATCTTCGGGAAGCTGTTCGCAAATGATCGCTTTGGCCCCTAAATCAATTGCTTTCCTTATGTACTTATGACCATCTGTAAGCGTTCCTTTAATCGCAACAAAGACATCGTCCATTTGAACTTTACGGGAATCAAAACAAACGGTATTGACACTACAATTAGTAGTGCCACTTACCGCTGTCAGGCTAACTCCAAATAATATGTCTTTTAGTAACTTCATGAAAGCTCCAATATTATTTTCTTAACTTCTTTAATATCCGTACCTTTTGATATGGATTGACGCTGTACCGTTCCATTTCCTTTAATCTCAACCTCTATCCCCAAGTTTTCCAGTATGGCAACCGCATCCATTCCGCTCATGCCATATAAGTTTGGCACTTTATCATACTCCTTTTGAACATGGGCAAAATAACCTTGATAGGCTTTTTCCAAGCCATCGTCAAAAGGCTTCTCCATATCAATTTCATCCGTAAGCGGAGAGGTAGCGTATACTTTTTGTGCCACGGACTTAAATACTGGACCCGAAACATCGGCGCCGTAATAACCCACGCTTTTATCCGGCTTATGAATTACTACGATACATGAATATTTGGGGTTATCTGCTGGAAAATATCCTGCAAATGAGGAAATGTATTCATATTTATCCTTGTCCTTTGATACATAATTGGTTTGTGTTGTACCGGTTTTACCTGCCATGGAAAAGTTCTCCGAATACATACCATGACCAGTACCATCGGTTTTCTCAACCACATCTTTTAGGATTTGTTGTACTTTTTTCACCGTAGCTTGGGAACAAATTGAAGGATTCAAGACTTCTTTGTCAAACTTCTTAATACTCTTGTTCCATTCCTTAACTTCTTTTATAAGCCTTGGTTTAATCAATTCACCATCGTTCGCGATCGCATTGTAAAATGCCAATGTTTGTAATGGAGTCATAGAAACTTCATAACCATATGCCATTTGTGCCAACGATAAACCTGACCATCCTTTATCACCGGGGTACCTGAGAACCGGCACACCTTCCCCTCTTACCGGTAGACCTAACTCTTTATGAACCCCCATACTCATCAATCGGTTCACATATTTTTCTGGATTGTCCTTATAGCCATCATGTATCATTTTGGCAAACGCTATATTGGATGACACCTTAAACGCTTTAGCTACAGAGATTTTACCGTGACCACCCCGTTTGGTATCCTTTATTGTATGTTTATATAATTTCCAAGCACCGTTCTCGGTGTCGATAACGGAGCTTGTATCAGCTACTTTATCCTCCAATGCGGCCACAAGATTCATCAACTTAAAGGTAGAACCCGGCTCGTGTGATTCTCCAATAGCGTAGTTTAAGCGTTCGTAATATTTACCTTCCTGTGTACTTCCTAGGTTCGCGATTGCCTTAACCTCTCCTGTTTTGGTTTCCATTACGATTACAGTTCCGTGGTCGGCTTTATACCTTTCCAACTGTTTGAGCAATGCGTGATGCGCTATATCTTGAATATTGATGTCAATGGTCGAATACACATCGTAACCATCTTTAGGCTCAACAATATTATCGGTTCCAATAGGCTTCCATTGGTTCTTGGCTATTTTCTGCTTTAAGCGTTGCCCTTCAACACCGCTTAAATACTCGCTAAAAGCACCTTCCATACCTACTCTAGTACGATAACCGTTTTCATCTACACGTTCATAACCTACACTTCTCTCGGCAATTTTCCCCAAAGGATGCTCTCTTTTTGTTTTTTGTTCAATGATGAGTCCGCCTTTAAAGGGTCCTTTTTTAAACAAGGGAAAATCCTTAACCGCCATATAATCCGAGTAATCCAGATTACGGGCAATTAGCGTGTACCTATTTTTATTCTGCTTCGCTTTTCTTAATAGTTGCTGATAATGTGAAGACGTTTTACCAAATAACTTGGCAAGGGCATCCGAAAGTGGTTTTATATTTTCCTTAAAATCCTTATCGGAAACCGTTACCGCATCAAATCTAATGGTATACTTGGATACCGAGGTAGCCAAAAGACTACCATCATCGGAATACAGGTTACCCCTATTTGGAGCTATGGTAAACATTCTGTGGGTACGGGTTTCCGCTAAGGCCATATACTTTTCTCCGTCAACCATCTGAATGGAAACCAATTTAAACAACACGGCACCTGCGAAAAGCACAAGCGTCCCTGCCACAAAATACAATCGAGTTAATATACTCTTGTCCGTTGCGGGCATAATTATTCTTTAGGTATTAGAGATTTGACCTTAATTTTATTTGGCGGAGTTTCCGAGGGATAAAGTCCTTTTTCAGCAACGGTTTTTGTAATGGTAGACTCTAGCTTTAATTGCTGTACATCTGACCTAGCATCTACAAACTCGCTTCGCAACTCGCGTACCTCCTCATTCAAAGCTGCTATTCTGTGTACCTTTCTATCGGCACTATGAGAACTACTGATCATTACCGCAGCTAAAAAGGAAGCAAAAATGATAAAAAGCCAATTTTTTGGAGCATCTCCGCTAACGAGAAACTTTCCCTTTAGAATATCCAATATGCCTTTTTTGACTTTCATGCTTGCTATACTATTCGTTCCGCTATTCGGAGTTTTGCGCTGCGCGCCCTATTATTTTTTGCTATTTCTTCTTTGGATGGTACTATTAGAGGACCAACCTTTTTCAAAGGCACCGAGATATTCCCATAAAAATCCTTCTCCGGCTCCCCTTTAAACTGACCTGCCCTTATAAATCGCTTTACCAAGCGGTCCTCCAGGGAATGGTAACTAATTACGCTCAACCGACCTCCTTCTGCCAACAACCCAGGAACTTGTTCCAAAAATTCCTCTATCACGGCAATCTCTTGATTTACCTCTATACGAATAGCCTGATAAATCTGCGCTAATATTTTATGCCTTTTGTGTTCTGGAAGAAATCTCTCCAAAGTCAATTTTAGCTCCTCTGTTGTTTTTATTCCTTTTCCTTCCCTACCCTCAACAATTGCCTTTGCCAAAGCATTGGCATTTCTCAAGTCACCATATTTAAAAAATAGGTTTCGTAGATCATCATAAGAATACGTATTTACCACATCGTGCGCCGAAAGTTGGCTTCGCCTGCTCATACGCATATCCAAATCCGCATCAAAACGAGTCGAAAAACCCCTTTCCGCCTGATCGAACTGATGTGATGAAACCCCAAAATCCGCTAGGATACCATCTACTTTTCGAATGCCATAGAACTTTAAAAACTGGGTGATATACCTAAAATTCTCACCTATCAATACAAATCTTTCGTCCGCCAGGGCATTGGCTTGTGCATCTTCATCCTGATCAAATGCGAAGAGCTTTCCTTTGCTCCCCAACTGCCTCATTATCTCCTTAGAATGTCCTCCTCCACCAAACGTAACATCAACATAAACTCCATTCTCCATTATCGCCAAACCAGCAACCGACTCCTTGAGCAGCACTGGATTATGATAAGCCTCATTCGTCTGCATCAAAAATCTCTTCAGCCATTGCTTCGTACTCCTTATCGGACATAGACTCAAGTACCGATTCGTATTTATCCTTAGCCCAAATCTCTATTTTGTCATGCTGCGCATTAAGCATAACCTCCTTATTTATACCAGCAAATTCAAAAAGGTCTTTTGGTATTTGCAAACGACCGGTATCCGCATCAATAGGAACTTCCTTCAATCCCGCTGTAAACTTCATTAAGAAAAGATCAAACTGCTTACCTCTTCCGCCCTTCTTCATGACTTTACGCATTACCTCGTCAAACTTCACCTTTGGATGTAGCTCTAGGCAATCTTTGAAAACAGCACGCTTTATTACAAACTCGTCGTTCATAAACGGGAGAAGTTTGTTTTTTAGGGCAGTTGGGATGTTTATCCTTCCTTTTGCGTCTGCCTTACATCCATGTTGTCCTACGATTGTGGTCACTAAAAATGGTATTGTTTGCAAATAATAACTCAAATATATAGATTTTATTTCCAGAAATTTCCACTAATTCCCACTTTGTTAATAAATTTTCCACCTTATATTTTACAAATACACACTTTCTTCCAAAAAAAACCACGTGATAGCCATGGGATTTATTTTAAAAAATAAGCCTGCCCAAACATAATTTTGAAGATTTTGAATCGTATGAAATGTCTATATTTGCTTAAATACCAGTACCAAACTGAATGAAAGACGATTTAATTAAAGAAGGAAAATTCAGATATACGGAAAAAGGAGAAGGAACCCCCATCGTAATACTTCATGGTTTAATGGGGGGTCTGAGTAATTTTCAAGGTGTAACCAACTATTTTCCCGAAAAGGGCTACAAGATCTTGGTCCCCGAGTTGCCTATATATGATATGCCAATGCTCAAGACCAACGTAAAGAATTTTGCAAAGTATGTGGAAAGTTTTATCCAATTTAAAGGATTAAAAGATGTAATTCTACTCGGTAATTCTCTTGGCGGTCATATTGGCCTGTTGCATACAAAAATGTATCCCGAATTAACAAAAGCGTTGGTCATTACTGGTAGTTCCGGACTTTATGAAAGTGCCATGGGGGATGGGTATCCCAAAAGAGGTGATTATGAGTTTATTAAAAAGAAGGCTCAAGATGTATTTTACGATCCTGCAGTTGCTACCAAGGAAATAGTTGACGAGGTTTTTGCCACGGTAAACGATAGAATCAAATTGGTGAAAACCTTAGCCATTGCCAAAAGTGCTATTAGGCATAATATGGCACAAGACTTGCCCAGCATGCATACACCAACCTGTATTATATGGGGAGAGAACGATGCTGTTACGCCTCCGGATGTTGCCCAACTTTTTCATGAACTACTACCAGATTCCGACCTGTACTGGATTAAAGAATGTGGTCATGCACCAATGATGGAACACCCACAAGAGTTTAATACTATTTTGGATGCCTGGTTAGAAAAAAGAAAGTTTTAAGAATTTTCAGGGCAACGTAGCACTTTTAAGCATCCTTCTTAATATGTTATCAAAAGTGCAATTAGGCCTTTTGAGACGGTCTTTTAAAGTTTAAGAATTTACCAAACGTTATAATCTTTGCCATTTTGAAAATTAAGTCTGCCGAATTTGTAATGAGTAATAGTGATGTTACCAAATGCCCAAAGGAACCTATTCCTGAATATGCATTTATTGGGCGATCAAACGTGGGCAAATCATCGTTGATCAATATGCTTACGGAGCGTAAAAGTTTGGCAAAAACATCTGGTAGGCCAGGCAAAACCCAACTGATTAATCATTTTAAGATAAATGAAAATTGGTTCTTGGTAGATTTACCTGGCTATGGTTACGCCAAGGTATCCAAAAAGGATAAAAATATCTTTCAAAAATACATTACGAACTATTTCCTACAGCGTGAACAACTTGTATGCTCGTTCATCCTCATAGATATACGTCATCAACCCCAAAAAATAGATATGGAATTTATGGAATGGATGGGTGAAAATGGAATTCCATTTGCAATTATCTTTACCAAGGCTGACAAGCTTAAACCAAAGGCCATTGAACTTAGTGCTACATCTTATGTAGACCAAATGCTAGAAGGTAGCTGGGCCGAAGCTCCACAGTACTTTATTACTTCCTCTAGCAAAACAATTGGTAGGGATCAAGTTTTAGAATACATAGATAGTATCAATACAAATTTTAATGAAGCAACAAAAAAGGGAGGATGAATATGTTTATTGGTACTACCGATTGACCAAAAACTTGCATCGTTCCTAAAATAGATACTCATAACTCAACCAGATACCATTGAATAGAACTTTATTTAACAGTGTGATGGAGTAGCCTTTTTCATCAAAACCAAAGCGTACCGGCTAAATTCGTTCTTCTACTATTTTTATAAGATCTTGAGCTGTTTCCAAAGCATTTAATTCTTGAGTTCCTACCAAGATTTCAAAACCACTATTCCCTTCTACCAATACAATAGGATAGGTGAATTTATAACCAAACTTAGAACGGTATAATTTTCCAAATTTATCCTTATGCAGAAATTCAAGCACAGTCTTCCTGGCGTGCATATCTTTTCTGAATAATTTCCAGACCTTCTTCTCCGAAAGACCACCATGGGTAAGTTGACATAGGCTGCAATTATACGTTGAAGGACTTAGAACCTTATGCGCTCCGTCTACAAGAGCATTGCGTATTCCAGAATCGGCATTATAAATAAATAATAGTTTTTGTGACATAGAAGAACAATTCACTAAAAAAATGGGATTACTGCTGCATAACCTCAAAAAAGTGAGATTTGCTTATAGTGTATAAACAACTCTAAAGGTCAAAAACCGAGGTTGAATAAATGTTTCAGAAGTAAAAACAGATACGTCGTTAGCGCTGTTTCTCACTTGAGAATCAATATCCAAAATATTGGTTGCCTTTAGCTCAAATTCCCATTTGGCATCCCTATCCTTTCTATAAGCCAATGAAGCATCCCAATTTTGGAACGATTGTGAACTACCGTTTCCAAGATCTTGATTGGTATATGTATAGTTGCTTCTTAAGGTAACAGATTTCCAAATGTAGGCATCAAATTCAGCAGAAGGAGCGTTCGTAACGAAGGTAGTTTCGCGACTGCCTTGATTATTGTTAGTTACGCTGTAGCGATATCTAAGATTAATATTTGGCGCCACTTTAAAATTCGTACGTATACCAGGCGTATAGGTTTGCGTAAAGCCCTCGTTCAACGATTGTTGCCCTTGGATAAACTGATTGATTTTACTATAATTAAAATTAGCGTTCAAACTAGCTCTTACCTTCCCAAATGTTCTTTGTACACGGCCTACTAGACTCACATTCTCATCCGCAAAATTTGAATTAAAAAAAGTACTTGTTCGAATAACATTGTCAAAATTCGTTAAACTTCGAACTTGATCTATATTGCTGGTATATGCAGCCCTTGCAAATACATTGGTGTAATTAAAGAGGTTAAAACTACTATACAGCATACTCACGTTGTGCGATAAGGCATTCTGCAAATCGGGCGTGCCAAACTGGATATTATTAAAATTATTAAGGACCAACCCTTCTGCCAATCGGGTCACATCAGTGAATTGATTACGCATAGCATAGTTTACGGTTAAGGATTCGCTTTTCTTGAACTGTATACGGGTTTCAAAATCGGGCAGTAGACGAAAAAAATTATCCTCAAAAGTTTCTCCAAACTGAATGTTTTTATTTCCATAAGCATGCACGGAGAATCCTGGGGTTATTGTGAATATGCCTGTTTTTAACCTGTAATGTAAACCGAGATAGATATCGCTGAAATTATATTCCGTATCATTAACGGCAAGCCCGTTATTAATTGTTGGTGTAGGATCAAATTGAGAGCCATCCAATAAAAATTGAAAAATATTTGAGTTGAATTCTTGTCGACTGAAAATAGTACCCAAGGTCAGGTTTAGATTGCTTTTGCCATTCAAAATCTTATAATAATCCAATTTTGCGTCTACCTGGTTGGAAATAATTCGTCTGTTCTGACCAAGATTATAATTAGACAACGAAGTATCGAGTCCAAGCGCATCCGCAGTAGTGTCAAAGGCATCGTCACCATTCGGGTCATTTGTCAAGACCGCATTATAAAACGGGTCTTCGTTCTTGAACAAGTGCTGTGCTTCAAAGGCAAAAATATTTGTCTCCCCGAGCGTATAGTAGTAATTGATATTTTGATTTATGCTAAATGGATTAACCTCTTCCAGCTGAGTGGTATTCCCGACCACGGATGAGAAATTAGTTTGATTCTGTCGGTCGTTGGATGTTCTTCCCAGGACATCGTAGTCCAGCTGATTATTGAGATTAGGTTGATACGATGCACTTAGCTTCACCAAGGCTTGGTTGGAACGCTCCCTACTGGCTTGTTCGGTGGCTTCGTCAGGAATACCTAAATCTGGATTTGTGTATTGAACAAAACTGGTTTCCCTAGACAGAATACGGCTGCTGTTATAGATTACAAAACCGCTCAGATCTAAGCCTTTATTTGGAGAGTAGCTAAAATTACCTGTTGCTAACTTGTTCTCTATTTCTATGGCATTTCCTTGGGAGGTTAAAAAATTGAGACTATTATCCCCTAAGTTTATATTGGTACCGCTACTGTTGCTAGGTGCCCTAAAGCCGCCGCCAAAACCTCTAATATCCCTTCTTGTAAGTGCTACTTCACCCGTATTGTTTAAATCCCCAATAAAATTGAGGCTATATTTTGGACTGTAATAAAAAAGCTTAGGCTGTAAAATATATAGTTCGTTTTCTGGAGCCGCTCCTGCCCCTGCTGTTATGTCGCCGAACCAAAAATTCTCTTTACCCTCCTTTAACTTAATATTCAAGGCAACGTTGTCCTGGTTGTTTCGAACACTGCTCATTTGGCCCACTTCGGAATAGTTGCGTAACACCTGTATTTTATCTACCGCTTTGGACGGTATGTTTTTGGTAGCCAATTTGGTGTCGCCGTCAAAAAAATCTTTCCCGTTCACCATCAACTTATTCACCACTTTACCCTCTACTTCTATTTGTCCATCTTCATTTATCTCAACTCCTGGAAGGTTTTCGAGTACATCTTCGAGTTTTCTTTCCGTGCCGGTGTTAAAAGAATCAGCATTGTAAACTACGGTATCTCCTTGTATGCTTACGGGCATTTCATAAATGAGCTCTACTTCATCCAATGCGTTCTCTGGCTTAAGAATATAGTCCTTAACAATATCTGTTTCCTTTGTCGTCAGTATTTCCTTAAAGGTTATCATACCAACATAACTCACTTGTATCTCATAGGTTCCGTTTGAACCGAGTTCTAGCTTGTACTTTCCTTGCGGGTCTGTAATCCCATAGGACTCAAGTCCACTTGTCTCTTTATTAATCGCAATGACATTAGCTAGCTCGAAAGGAACTTGTAAACTATCGGTAACCACACCTTCCAATTTTACCTGAGCAAAAGAAAAACTAGCCACCATAAGTAGCATAAAACACGCTATTTTTTTCATTTTTGGATATTGGAGTGTAGTCCGTTAGGAGATTAAGAGCATTTAGTTTCTTCTTCTACCTCTATTATTTCGCATTTCAAGCATCTTGGTCTGTATGGTATTTTGGTATTCGGTCTTTGTAATTTCCTTTCCTTTATCTGGGGCTTCAATTTTAATTTTCTCCTTAGGGTTCATTACGATTTTGGAGCAAAGCATGGTTGTACCGCCCGCACTTACTTCCAAAATTAGACCTGGAAGCCCCCAGTATTCTGCCGGACCGTGACTTACAGGTATTTGCGGCGTATACCAAGCCTCAACTTCGGTCATCTTTACTTCGGGCTCCAAGATTTCAACAGCTGTAGAATCAGTCGTTACAGTATTGTTCTGCGCTCTTAAATCGCTCCAAGAAAAATCGAACCACGCCAACTCATTTGTTGGCACTAACGCGGTTGCCTTAAAGCAAAGATATTGTCCTATCTGTTTGGATTCCTTACCCATATCCCACGAAATTTCCTGTAATTTGTCCTTTACCAGAAACCGCTTGCCGTAAAACTCTTGACTTTGGATCAAGGCATTCTCTTTTATGTTTTTATACTGCTTGCCTCTAGAAAAGTTATTTCCCCAAGAATCCGTAGCACCGGAGATGGCATCCAGCTTCTCCTCCTCATCAAAAATAGATTCTACCTTATTAAAACTGAGGATATAGGTTTTTTCCAACCTATTTTTTAACCGTGCCTGAACCTGCTTTTTTTGAGCTTCACTCATCCGGGCTCCCCAACTACCCAGCTCCATTTTAGATTTTGAAAAATAAAAAGCCTGACCTTGAAATTCTTCAACGGTAGGTTTAAATGAGAATAACAAAACAAGGAATACACAAGCCAGGATACTTAAAAATGCCTTCATGAGAGAGTTTTGATTAGTAGTGTCTAACGAATATAACTAAAGATTAAACAATTTAATGTTGTTTATTAGAACATTAACATTCCTTATCTCTTACCAATACATTAAAAGTCATCTGTGTTCAATTTATACAAACTGATAAAAGCAGCACCTAAAAAGTAAAAAAAAACCGACTTATTTAATCAATAATTCTGGAAATTAAAATTGTTTTACATAAGTTTAAATGCGCTACTGCTTTAAATCTAATTTTTCGGCGAAATAATCGCAAAAATCCTTCATGGTAGCAGTCATTTTTTCATCTTGGGTCGCTTTCATGAATGTTTCGGATAAGGAAACCAAGGTCTGATGAAAAAACGTTTTCATTTCATCTACTGGCATATCTTTTGTCCATAAATCTATTTTTAAAGATTCCTGATTTTTACTATCCCACACCGAAAGTAACATCGCTTTGGCCTCCTCGTTATCTATGCCACCGTCCTGGGCGGACCATGATAATTTTTCCGGCACACGATTGTCGTCCAATCCCACGCGTAATGTTATTTCTGAAGTATGTAAATCTGCCATCTAATTCCTAGGTTTGTAGTTCGATTTTTTAAATATTTCCTCCTCCGGCATAGTAAGCATTTGCTTTAGACCTATATCGTTGTTATCCATAAATGCCTTAACAATTTGCCAACCAATGTACCTACCCAATCTACCTGGGGATTCATTGTCAAGTTCCAATCCGAATTTAGAAAATGGAGCCGGATCTAAAAAGCGAGCGTTTAATTTGTTATCCGTACTATATAAATGTTCTTGTTCTATAAAATTGCGCCAAATGGGTTCCTCATTAGCTATGGCCCAATCAAACTCGTCAATAGTGTAGCCTATTTTATCATTATCCATAGCGCTTGGCATCAGCTTATCCTTTAAAAACAGTTCTTTTCCAAAGTAAATCATACGTGCCAAAAAAGTACGGTCCCTTGGTCTTGGCACAACCTTTTTTGCGAAAGCACTTGCTACATCGCTAACCATATAAGTGCGATTTAAGGATTTGCTTATGTAACGCTGAAAGCCACCATAATATCTATGTTCTGGTCCTAAGTAATTGTCAAGACCAATAAACAATAAGGAATCAGCAAGAATAATGCGGTTATTATAATCTACATCGTTAGTAACGGTAATAACTTTTGGAATACGCTGTTCTGGAAAGTAGTATTTGATATGTTTAAACAATTGTATAAGACCAACTTCCTCATCTGTAAAACTATTAAACGTATTACCCACTTCTTGGAACAACTCTATTTGTAGGGAATCTTTCATTTTAGCCACCCAAACACTATCTGGCGCAGGAAAAAGATAGGGATAACTCTTACGTAAATTGGGTATGTCCTTTGGTGTGGCCATTGCAAATTCTCTATCAAAGCGGGATACCTCCAGCGACAATTGAATTTTCTCCACTTCCTGTGCTACCTTGTCGGTATCATTACATGCTAAAAAAAACAAGGAAATTGACAATACCGTAAAAATGAACTTTTTCATATGAGGTTTTTTGGAATACACTTTCTTAATTTCCAAGGACATCTTATTTTTATGGCAAAGTTAATCGATTTCTAAATATTGACGCTCTTATGCAAACGGAAAAAGTAATAGACTATATTGTATCTTGGTTAAAGGACTATGCAATCAGCTCACATCAAAAAGGGTTTGTAATCGGTGTCTCCGGTGGAATAGATTCTGCGGTAACTTCTACGCTTTGTGCCAAAACCGGTTTAGATTTACTTTGTTTAGAAATGCCCATTCATCAGGCAATAGGTCAATCTGATCGCGCTTCTCGCCATATAGATTGGCTAAAAAATCATTTTTCTAATGTAAAAAGACAACCTATTAATCTTACACCTGTATTCGATAGTCTGGTTAATTCATTTCCTAAGGTAGAGAATGAAGAAGATCGCTTTATGTCCTTGGCAAATACAAGAGCTCGCTTACGCATGACAAGTTTATACTATTTTGCGGCCCTAAACCGTTACCTCGTAGCGGGAACCGGAAACAAGGTAGAAGATTTTGGTGTAGGGTTTTACACCAAATATGGCGATGGCGGTGTGGACTTAAGTCCGATTGCGGACCTACTTAAATCTGAGGTATATGAAATCGCTAAGGTGCTTGGAGTGAACGAAGAAATAATAAAAGCGGCACCTACGGACGGGCTTTGGGGAGATGATCGTACCGACGAAGACCAAATAGGAGCGTCATATCCTGAACTGGAATGGGCAATGAAAATGAAGGACGAAGGCAAGACAGTAGACGATTTTATCGGGCGCCAAAAGGAAGTATTTTCTATCTTTCTGCGTTTTAACGGAATAAACCAACACAAGATGGTACCTATTCCTGTTTGTGAAATTCCAAAAAGACTAAAATAGACCACTCACCTAACAATCAAGTAGATAAATCGAATAAATTTTATCAAATTGTTACATTTATACAAAAATAATAGAACTTTGATTTCGAAATTAGATTTATAAGTCTTACATTGCGTGTACGTGTTTATGCACAAACCGCTTTTTAGGGCGGTCTAGAAAAACCTACAGAATGATCAAAGTTTTAATTGCGGACAATCATCCAATTATCAGAATGGGTGTACGCCAAGTTCTTGAATCCTCGGAAGGATTTGAAATGGTAGAAGATGTTTCTACTACGGATGAACTTTTTAAAAAACTGGAAACTATTACCCCAGACGTTGTCATGTTAGAGATGGATATTCCGGAAATAAACGGAATAGCAGCTTTAAGAAAAATCAAAAAAGAATACCCAGATGTAAAAGTACTGATGTATAGCGGTCAATCTGAGGACGTTTATGCCCTTAGTGCTATTCGTGCAGGTGCATTTGGTTATTTGTCCAAGTCATCGGACATTGAGTACATTATCGCGGCGGTAAAGAAAGTCAGTGAAGGAAGCATGTTCATCACAAATGAGTTAGCACAAAGATTAGCTTTTGATGAAGGAACCAAAAAGCCAAGAAGATTTTTCCGTAAACTATCTACAAGAGAAGTAGAAGTATTGAAACTCCTTGCGAGCGGAAAAAGAAACAAAGAAGTAGCTCAAGGCTTAAACCTTAATGAAAAAACAGTGAGTACCTATAAGGCACGTTTAATGAAAAAATTAAACGTTGACAATATGGTAGATTTACTGCAACAAGCCAAGGCTTTAGAATTATACTAACATAAAAATTACTCAATAAAAACCCGCTTTAGCGGGTTTTTTTATTTTGCTAAACTACCATCCTTTTAAGATAAGACCCTGTTAAGTTTTTGATTTAATAATTTATTCAATTGTAAATAGTTCATTATTTCTTCCAAAACCTCTTTATTATCGGCATTTAGATTTTGAGTCTCATGTTGTAACGTAGCCATTCGCTTTTTTATCAAAAAGCAACGAAGGGTAAGAATAGTCTCATTAACTAATTGCGCTACGCTGGTTTTCTTTTCTTTAGGATAAATATCCTTTCGTTCCCAGTCATGTAACGCATATTTTTCTTCCTCCATTAAAATAGAAGATATATTGTTTGCCATTTCTTGGCCTAGTCCTGCAATAAAACCCTGTATAGCAAACTCCTTGGTTTGGCTCAAAGCTTGGATTAGCAAATAATAAATATCCCTAAATTGTGTGTTCGTAAATTCTATCTCATCTTCCTGTAAATCCAGGTATATCTTTTCGTAAACCGTACTTTCCAAAGATTCGGGTTCCATGACGAGTTCACCATCCTTATTTTCCTTTAGAACCAAATCTTCAAACTGTTCTGTTTTATCACCATATACTAAAAGGAGCTCTATAATTTTGCGCTCCAACTCAAATTGTACATCTACTTTCTCCTGAATGACTTCGTTACGAACTACATCAAAGGCCCGCTGTGAGTCTTTTTCCTGTTTTTTGACATCAGCAATATCCTTGGAGCCTATTTGCGCTAGGGTATTAAAAAGAACCGCCTCGGAAATATTCATGATACTGGCGCATTCCTGAATATAGATTTCCTTTTTGATACGATCTGGTATCTTGGAAATACTATTCACGATATCGCGCACCGTATCTGCCCTTTTTATAGGGTCGTTAGATGCTTCTTGTACCAGTAACGATGCTTTAAACTGAATAAAATCCTTTGCGTTTTCCTGTAAGTACGATTGTACTTCTTCTAACTCATTGTTCTTGGCAAAACTATCAGGATCTTCTCCTTCCGGAAAGGTACAGATCTTCACGTTCATGCCTTGCTCTAAAATCAAATCTATACCTCGTAAGGAAGCACGAAGTCCAGCTGCATCACCATCGAACAAGACCGTAATGTTTTTGGTAAGCCTATTGATAAGGCGTATTTGCTCCGGCGTCAAGGCCGTGCCGCTAGAGGAAACAACATTATGTATTCCACGCTGATGAAACTGGATTACATCGGTATAGCCTTCTACCAGATAACAAGTATCCTCTTTGGCAATGGCCTGTTTGGCATAGTAAATACCATAAAGCACCTTACTTTTGTGGTAAATATCACTTTCAGGCGAATTAAGGTATTTGGCCGCTTTTTTCTCATTGGTAAGGATCCTACCACCAAAGCCCAATACTCGACCACTGAGGGAGTGAATGGGAAACATGACCCTTCCCTTAAAACGATCAAAGGTTCTTGTGTTATCGGGATTATTAGCATCCTCCTTTACAATCGTAAGACCGGTCTTACTCAAATAATCCAGCTTATACCCTTTATCCAGAGCCGCCTTTGTAAAGCCGTCCCATTGGTCCAAACAATAGCCCAACTCAAACTTTTTTATGGTTTCTTCCGTGAATCCACGTTCTTTAAAGTAACTGAGCCCAATTGCCTTACCCAGTTCGGTTTCTAAAAGCATTTCCGAAAAATGGTCTCGAGCGAATTCCGAAACCAAATACATACTCTCGCGCTCGCTGGCCAGTTCCTTCTGTTCGTTGGACTGTTCGGTTTCCTCAATATCTATATTATACTTTTTAGCTAGGTATTTTATAGCTTCAGGGTAGGTAAAATGTTCATGCTCCATAAGGAACGCTACCACGTTACCACCTTTTCCACTACTAAAATCCTTCCAAATCTGTTTTACCGGTGATACCATAAAACTAGGTGATCGCTCATCTGTGAACGGACTCAAGCCCTTAAAGTTGGAACCTGATTTTTTGAGCTGAACAAAATCACCAATGACCTCCTCTAAACGGGCGGTTTCATATACTTGGTCTATGGTATTTTTTCCTATCAATTTTCTATTTTAGGCAGTCTACAAAAGTAATTAAAAATGAAAAATGAATATAGTAAACTTAATATTAGAACGCGGTGAAATTGATTTAGAATCGTACGGGTAATCCTAAAATAAGTACATTTGACAAGCTTTGGCACTGTTTTCAGCCTAATAAATTCCAACAACTTGACTAAAAAAATAGGTTTTTGGCCTTCCGTAGCCCTAGTAACTGGAAATATGATAGGGGCAGGGATTTTTCTACTTCCCGCTACCATGGCTTCCTACCAAGGTATAGGGATTATAGGTTGGGTAATTGCGTCCTTAGGGGCTCTAATGCTGGCCCTTGTCTTTGGCCATCTCAGTAAATTATATCCAAATACGAATGGAGGTCCCTACGCCTATACCAAAATAGGACTCGGGGACTTTGCCGGCTTTCTGGTCGCATGGGGTTACTGGATCTCCATCTGGTGCACTAATGCGGCCATTGCGGTTGCCCTCGTAGGTTACTTGGGCGCATTCTTTCCCGAACTTACGAATAGCCCCGTACTTTCCAGTATTACCGGCTTGTTTTTTATCTGGTTTTTTACCTGGATAAATTCAAAGGACATAAAAACTATTGGAGCAGTACAGGTTGTAACTACAATCCTAAAAGTAATCCCGATTGCGTTTCTAATTCTAGTAGGGGTCTTTTATGTGGACTTTTCAAAGGCCTTTGTTTTTCCCTTCACCCCAGGTTCCATATTACCCGACATTACTGCGGTAACTACCCTGACATTCTTTGCGTTTTTAGGTATGGAAAGCGCAACCGTACCCAGTAGTGCTATTACATCACCAGAAACCACGATTCCAAAGGCAACATTGGTTGGAACTTTACTGACCACAGTTTTATACTTGTTCAGCTTTATTGTTATTATTGGAATTATTCCCCCAGAAACCTTAGCACAATCTACAGCTCCTTTTGCAGATACTGCGTTTGTAATATGGGGTACTACAGGCAAGTATTTGGTAGCCTTCGGGGCCGTGGCATCTACCATGGGCGCATTGAACGGTTGGATTCTATTACAAGGTCAAATTCCGGCGGCAGCGGCAACCGACAAACTATTTCCTAAATTATTTAAAAAAACCAATACGAACGGATCTCCGATTCTAGGAATAGTTCTTTCGAGTGTACTAGCAACATTATTGATGCTTTCCAATTACTCCAAAACCCTGGTAGAAGCATTTACCTATATGATGAAATTATCTACTTTAACCGTTCTACTACCTTATTTATTTTCGATTGCAACCTTTGCCTTGGCCCTGAAGAATAACAATACAAAATCCTTAATCTTAGCTTGCCTGGCGTTTTTATTTTCGCTTTGGATCGTTATCGGTTGCGGAGCTGAAATTGTGTTTCTTGGATTTTTACTATTACTTTTAGGAATACCAGCGTACGTTTACCTAAAGAAACAGCAATGAAAGCCCATAATGGGCACTTAATTAATAACGGCGGACCTGAAGGATATATGTTCGACTAGGTTAGAAAATTTTATAGAGATGAAACAGTTTACTATAGATGCGGACATTACAAAGGCAGAAACCCTGCCGGCGACTTTTTACACATCGGAAGCCATTTTTGAACAACTCAAAGAAAAAGTTTTTTTAACCTCATGGCATTGGATCGGGGATATGGCGACCTTAGTTCCGCTTACTCAATCAGTTTATCCACTAGTATTAAACGAAAAGTATCTTGATGAGCCTATCTTAATTATCCGGGACAAGGAAGACCAATTGCACTGCGTAAGCAATGTATGTACCCACCGAGGAAATATAGTGGTGCATCATCCCGGAAAGCAGAAAAACTTGACCTGCATGTACCATGGAAGACGCTTTAATATGGATGGTTCTTTTAAGTCTATGCCCGAATTTGAAACGGCAAAAGATTTCCCGAGGGCTTGCGACGATTTACATCGGTTTTCTGTAAAAACATGGCTCAACCATTTGTTCGTTAATCTAAAGCCAGCATTTGGTTTTAATAACATTTCAGATGTGCTTACCGAACGTGTCGGTTTTTTACCGGTAGAGAATTTTAAATTTGACCAAACACTAAGTAAAGACTACATTGTTAATTGCCATTGGGCGCTATACTGTGACAATTATCTAGAAGGATTTCACATTCCCTTTGTTCATGAAGATTTAAATGCGGCTCTTGATTATGGAAGCTATACCACTGAACTATACGATTATGTAAATCTTCAAATAGGCTATTCTAGCGGCGGAGAAGAAATTTTTACCCTTCCGAAGGGACATCCAGATTACGGAAAATCGGTTGCTGCGTATTACTATTGGATTTTTCCAAACATGATGTTCAACTTTTATCCATGGGGTTTATCCATTAATGTTGTGCATCCCCTTTCTTTGAACAAAACAAAAGTGCAGTTTCTTACCTATGTGTACGATGAAACAAAATTGAATGCCGGCGCCGGTGCTCTTTTGGACAAAGTAGAGCGGGAAGACGAATTTGTAGTCGAAGGAGTTCACAAAGGATTAAAATCCCGTTTTTATACTACCGGTAGATTTTCACCCACACGAGAAAAAGGGGTACATCATTTTCATTCGTTGTTAGCTAAACATCTACAGTAATGAACGGTAGTAACAAATATGCTTTTAGTAATTAGAATTTACATCTAGCTTTAACATAAAAATTTACTAGTATACCATACTTGTTTGAAAACTTAAGTGTTTAAAAAATCCAGTACGGTCCATACCTATTTCAGAATTTAGATAATTTCTAAAATATGTTCTTATGCACCAATTAAGTGCTACCAAATTTTTTAGAACCGCAAAAATTATTCTAAACAAAAAGAGACCCAATTATAGGTCTCTTTTCATTGTTAACTTTTTTAAATAATAGACAAAAAACCCTATTCACTAGGTTCTTCACCTGAAGTATTAAAATTAGATACTAAAACTGAAAAATCCTCAAGTCCAATGGAGTTATCACCATTAAAATCTGATCTAGCATCGTAACCAGGTTCTCCCAAATCCAAACCAAACACTGAAACCAAAATGGAAAAATCTTCTAAGCCTACCTCATTGTCTTCATTTGCATCACCCATTAATAATTCTCCCATATCAACCGTATTAGCCCCGGCTACCAAGGTCACTGTTTGCACTGCTTGCAAGGAATTTGGATACTTAACCGCTACTTGATAGGTCCCTGGGGCAATGGTATTTGCTGCGCCATCAATTAGCATAGCACCCGTTGCATCAGCAGTCGCCGTTAGGTCATAAACGACCGTTGTTGAACCCACATCATATAATTTAACACTATACTCCCCGCTATGGTCCGTTCGGGATTGCAAGGTTGTAGCTATGTTTATATCAGCAGTTGTTCCTGCACATGGCGGATCAACTTTTAATACCAGTACATTAGATGTTTGGCTTACTTGTTGATCTAGCGCATAAGGTGTATTCGACACCACAGCAACAATATAATTCAATCCTCCGTTAGGCGTACCTGTTGCTCCAACAGTTTCCAATAGGGTTACGGGTATCTGTGCTGTCCCTCCAGACCCAATAACACCAGTAAACAGTGCCTTTGCCATGGCCTCGTTGGCATAATACGTCTCATCAGATACATTAAATGGTGGTGCCCCGGATTGAATATACAAACGACTGTCCATTACCAGTAATGAAACATGAGCACCAGGTGTCCCGCTCACCTCTATTGTTTGAGTGGCCGTTTCTACACATGACGGTGATTCAGCAATACCTACTGCTGCAATTGAAGGCGTTGCCAAGGCATTTGGGGCTACTACAGCCTGCCCGCCACCAAGACTTCCATCCTCGTATAAGCTAGATACCACGGTTGAACCATCACTAAAGGTGATTGTAATTGTCGCCCCGATCAATTCAAAACCGGATACAGATCCTGCCCCACCTGCTCCTGGGACATCCTTGATACTATTTGGATCAATATCTACCGTAAAATCAAACTTTTCATTAGGATCAAAATCCGTAAAGCTCATTCCCATGATATCATAACCTCCATTTCTTGGTGCTGTAAACGGATCAACACAAGCGTTAGCTGGGGTTATAAAACCTACAGCTGAACCACCACTATTGGCCGTAAGACAACTTGCAGTTTCGTCTCCCCCTTCTCCAACCGGGTCAAAAACCATATCAGGTAATATACTAGTACTAATATCTATGGTTATTCCGGTTATTTTAACATTACCCGTAGAGGTATTGGTGAGCTGAAGGCTACTACCGCCAAAGGTACTCGCACCAAGTGCACCACTAGGTGTAATTTCAATTAGCGCCGAAGGGTTACCAGATGCAGGCGTATCCGTCACATTCCAAATGAACTCAACTTCTGAGCTTAAAGCAGGTGTACACGCATCTGTTGCGGTGACCGTAACATTATAAGGACTGTTAGCTGAAGCGCCTGGCATAACTCCTATTCTTCTTTCAGACTCAGGTAATGACAAATTTTGTGGATTACCACTAAAAGCGCTAACATGTGATAATACCATGCGATCAATTATATGATTACTAGAACGTGCAGAGATCAATATATTATAGGTGCCTGGCGCATCAAAAGTTGCGAATATCTGGTGTGGGTCATTGTCACTGGTATTGGACGCCCAACTCCACGTATTGGAATTTACATATACTTTGAACCAACCGTTGGACCCTGCACCTGCGGGGACATTTCCTGTACAATTATTTGTAGTCCCATCAAAACCTTTAGGACACACTATTGCCCCTGAACCTTTTTCGCCGTAAAAAGAATCAGCTTCTATTTTTAACCATGTATCATTATGATCAGATGTATTCGTTCCAAGACCCACTTGATTGCGCCATTGAAATCTGTAGGTTCCCGATGTTGTAATTTCAACAGGGTAACTGATTAATCCATTTCCAGGAGTACCAGTAAACTGCGGACCTTCCCAAACAATAAAATCCCCACCGGTTGCAGTTCCAGGGCTATTTATATTTGGAGCGGTAGTTGCAGCAGCAGTTACCCAACTACCCGGTAAATTTTCAACAGACTCCATTTCAATGACTACCAATCCATTTTCTTCAATAAAAGCACCTTCAGTTCCTGTACCCGTTCCTTCTAACATGGTACCGGTAATAAGTCCCGTAGCTGCATCTATATTTAATGTAGGAGGTAATCCCGTAGCTGAAAACGTAAGATCACCACATTCGTCCAAATCATTATCAGTGGCGATAACCTGCAAGCCAACCACATCCCCTTCTATACTTTGTTGTATCCCAGGATTGCTTACAATAGGTGGTGAATTTGTTGTTAATATCGTACCACCTAAAATTTCGATAGCTTTTATATTTGGATTTTCGATGCCTTTGATAAAATCAATATCTAAATTTCCATCGGTAACAGTTACGTTAAATGTTTCTACTCCGGCTGTATTCCAGCCATAAGCAGCTGTTTGGTCAAAATCAGTCAATACTGGATTACCTTCAATTTCTACGTCGAATACACGTATCCCATTGGTTTGTGCTCCTGTCCAGACTTCGGCAAAAATTAAATTTACGGTATAATCGCCATTGGGAACATCGAAGTTCCACTGCATATTATCCGGATTTTCGACGTTACTATAGCGCTCCGTTGTAAATAAGTTATCAGGATACCCTGTATTATTAGTCCCTGTAAAACTTGCAACTCCAAAAGTAATATCAGCCGCCGGCGAAACAAGATTAATATAAGGGGATGGTGTACCGGTGTTTGCTGAGCCGTTAGCCGTAGCCGTTGCTTGATCTTCAGTCCAATCTGGATTAGGACCGTCCGTTGCGCCTACTAAAGCTCCTCCAGTATTCACACGGAATAAAACATTTGGTGTAGCTACTCCAGAGACAAGGGAAACCACTGAGGTGGAACCATCATCATAGCTTAGCGTAAGGGATGCAACTTCTCCTTCGACCGCCCCACTATGATTTACTACAATATTTGAAGTTTCTCCAGGGCCAATAAGTAAAAATGATGCATCGGTTACAATATTAAAAGCTGCCGCATTGGCACCACTTAATTGCGCATCCGTAATGATAATTCCTACATTTCCACCCGTATTGGAAATAGGAACATTTAAACCACCTCCCGTTGGAATAGTTTCTGACGCTGAAACTACCAGCTGGCTGGCGGTAAGCGCTTCTCCAGTTGGGTTATCGCTACCATAGAATTCCATATTTTTCATGGTGCCCCCTCCTCCGAGGCTTGCAGATCCTGCTACAACATGAATGCCATCTCCGGATACTATTGCTTGCGTGCCATGCCGTTCTGTAAGCAAACTAGATTTTGTCGTCCAGCTTCCCGTTAAAGGGTTAAATGACTCGGTAATATTTACGGCGTCGCCAATGGTATTACCTTCCAGGTCTACTTGAATTTCACCACCTATGACATATAGTTCATTTTCAAAGGAGGCTACGGAAGCTGCCGCACGGGGTGTAGGCAAATCTGGTATGGTAGACCAGGTCTGCGTTGCGAAATCATAAACATCCACTTCCGCAATCAACGGTGCAAAAGTACCACCCGTGCCACCGGAAAGCCTTCCACCTGCCACGTACAATTTATCGTCAAGAACAGTAGCATGAAAATGGTCCCTTGCCCTTGGAGCGTCCGGTAAGCTAGTCCATACTCCTGTAACAGGATCAAATTCATCGAACCACGGAATGAAACCGCCATTATGCCCTATTGTATTTCCTGCGATTACGTAAAATTTATCATTATGAACTACTAATCCCGCTGATCCTCTCTTTCTTCCTGATGGAATTTCAGGACCCTGAATCCAGACATTTTCAACCGGGTTATAGGCATACACATTATCCGCCGGAAGTTCATTGGGAAAGCTATTGGTTTTAAAGGCACCAATAACCCAAATCAATCCTTTGTGTTCCAAGGCCTGGAAATGGTTAAACTCCTGAGGAGCAGAATTGGATATTTGGCTCCAAGTCTTGGCTTGATAATTATAGACGTCAAAAGTCGTTGAATTTTCCCTACCGCCAAACAAATAGAATTTATCCCCTGCTTGCACAAAAGAACACTCGTGACGGGCCGTATAATTTTCATCATCGGTCTGGTCGTTCCAAAAATCTTGGGAACCAACATTCCAAGTAAAAGATATGTCCGTGTCGTTATTGGATTCTTGACCTACACTAATCGTAACTGGGTATGGGCTATTTGTTTCGGCACCTGAGTCAATGTTTCCGAAGACCAAACCTGTTGTAGGTTCTATTTGTAACCCAGGTGGCAAGTTTGTAGCCGAAAATTGGTAGGGTTCACCAGTAACACCACCCGATGCCAAAACAGCTAAGTTTATCAAGTCTCCTGCTTCACTATTTTGATTTGGTATCGCTTCTACTACCACCGGTGGCGTAAATTCTCCTCCTACCTGCAAAATTTCAATTCCGTTCATGGTTGGATTCTCCGTAACCGCGGCGACACTAATGTTTAAGATTCCGTCATTAAGAGTCACGGGGAATTCTAGCATTGCACCGACTTGGTGCCCGTAGGTAGCAGAGAGGTCAAGGTCGTTTTGTACCAAATCACCTTCTATCAATATGTCGTACACGCGTTGACCGGGAGCACTGGTTCCAGCAAAACCATTTCCGGCATACCAGCGAATGATGTAATTACCGTTTGGTAATTCAAAAGTCCATTCCATTGCCGGAGCTGCACCAGCAGGATCCCATCGCTCTACAGCAAAAAGTTCTTGCGGAACATAGGCCGGTACGGAATCATCACGTCCCGAAATATTTTGCGTTGATGAATTTCCTGTATTAACGCTCCAATTTATTCCGTTGAAGGTTCCACTTTGAGCTCCAGTACCTCCTGTTGCGATCCAATTGGGATTTGGTGCATCTGTAGCGGTAATCGCCGCTCCATTTGCACGGATACGTAAAATAGGTACCGGTTCATCGTTAACGTTGACGGTAAATGTTTGCTCAACAAAGAAGCCGTTTGCGTCGGTAGCTCTAATGGTAATGTCAGCGGTTGCCGCAGCTGAAGGAATTACGATAGTCAACGTATTGTTGCTAATAGAGGCATCAATCGCAGTAGGATTTGTATTGCCTGCCACCGAAAAAGTAAAATTCTCATCACCACCGTCATCGGTAAAAAACTCGTCAAGATCCAAAAAGACATTAGGACCATCAATTAGTGCGGCCACATTAGGCATTTCTTGTTCCACAGTGGGTTGACTCGTCTGTACATATAGGTAGTCCCATGTACCTTCTACTTCGGCACCTGCTTGGTTCGATGATCCAATTAATCCTACAGCAAGAGGCTCGTTAGCCGTTTGAATGGCGGATAAAATGGAACCCGCGGCGTTTATGATTCCCGCAGTTTGAAAATTACCCACATTATCAAATCGATAAGCAGCCGTTACCTCCCCATTGTCGGGATTTACGCTGAAACGAAGTTGTACCCCGTTGCTAGGACGGTTTCCAGTAGCTATGGCTACATCTATAGGTGCTTGAGCTACATCACCAATCTCTTGACGAACCTGAAGTCCAGCTTGATTGATAACAAATTTAATATAGTTGCTCTGTGTTCCATCACCCATGAATATTCCTATTTCACCCGTAGTTGGTGCGGCAGCACCATAGAGTTGAAGTGGATCATCAAAGTTTTGTACGGCACCCTCAATGGCAAAACCGCCCGTGCTTTGATCAACATTTACGCCGTATTGGAATGCTTTTTCTTGATCGTTGGAACTTCCCAAGGCTGTTCCACCGGTCATTTGCATGGTCATGGCACCAATAGCACCACCAAGAATATCGTTGGGATTGGGATCGCTTGGGTCGTCTCGGCGGTCAAGCCAATTTAACCAGTCATCATTGGAATCCCCATTATTCATCAGTCCCGTAAATCCAAGACCTAAATATCCTTTTAAGACAGGATTGTCAGACAATAGTTCGTTCAAAACAGGAAGATCAAACGCATCACTACCCGAGTCAAGAGGGTCTCCTAATTGAAAAGGATCGTTGGCATCAGCAATGCCGTCGTTATCGTCATCAGGATCGTTAAGATCTGAAACCAAAACTCCACCTGCGTCTTTGTCAAAGTCGTTTGGTTGAGAACCACCGTTGCAGAGCACTTCGTCTTCAGTTTGTCCGACGTTTATGTTATCAATTTCGTCGTCGTTAGTGTAGCCGTCTCCATCGTAATCTTCAGTTCCGACATATTCGGGGTCGGTAGAATTAAAACAGTCAAGCACAAACCCATCTGGCTCCAAAACCACAATATTTCCATTAAATGGAGCTACCCAAATTGTACCAGGAAAAGGATCGGTATCGCTATTGCACGTTACGCCGAGCGCGTTTCCGCCAAGGTTAGAGGCAAATGTGTTGATAAGTGTATAGCTGCCGTTAGACGGATCATAGTCTACACGGCGCAATACGCCACCGTTCTTACCAGCAATAAGATCGCCTTGCATGGCACCATTAAAAGCTGAAGAGGTATATACATCCAATGCATTTGTGTTTGTTCCCCAAGTGGTGATGATATCATCATCTGGACCATCAGGATTGTTAATACCGGGACCTCTCCAATCGTGCTCCTCTGTATCAACTGCATATGACAACGGTACGGGAGGCCAGTTAGCGGGCAAAGCTATATCTGGATTAGTTGTTGACCCAAGTGTTGAACCATCAGGGTCGTAAACTTGAGTCCGGAAAACCTCACCTGAAAGGGTGTTGGGACCGTTAGTTCCTGGATTAGTAAAAAGTCCTGCACCTGTAGGATTCGCTCTTATTGGAGCTGGATGACCACCATAATAAGATCCAAAATTATAAGTCTGAATATTATCGGTGATTTTATGCAAGTGATCTGCATTATTTACCTGCTCGCCTCCTGTAGCAGAACTACTGCCAGGCTCTCCTACTGGGTAATCGTTACTAACCGTTAACGGGTTTCCTTCATTCAAAGGTAATCCTCCCCAGCCGCCATTGGCGCCGTTGTCTGTAGCATATACCTTTCCGTCAGGACCAATGGCCAAATCATAACTGTTTCTATATCCTGGTGAAAATATTTGAACAGGTTCGCCTATAACAATCATTCCTTGGTTAAGGCCATCGTTTCCCCCCCAAGGATCACCAACATCAATTCCGTCGTAGTTATCGTCATCGGGATCGGTTATCCCGTTAATGTTAGGTCGTGTTGGATCATCCAAGGTTGGAATATCATAACTAAAAAATCGACCTGATGAGGAATCTGTTTGAATTGGCAAAGCTTCAATAGCTGTAAGATCTACAGATAAAATTGCGGCTGAAAGCGCATATTCCGTAATCCATGCAAAATTATCAGAAGGTGCACCTGCATTAGTAAATCCTCCCGAAGCAACGATCAAATAGTCGTTTCCGTTTACATTTACAAACTCTAAACCATTCGTAGCATGATTTTCTTCTGATCGAGGCAATCCACGAACTATGTCAACTACATCCCAAGTAGCCCCATTCCAGCTAAATCGGGTAATAACTCCTGAGTTTGTGTCGAGATTTTGATCCCCACTTGGACCACCGATTCTGGAATCCGAAGAAGTTACATAAACCACAGGATTAGCAGCTGTTCCTGCCACGGTTAGCCCTGTAGCTTGCCGACCACCTCCTGCACTTGACCCGTCATCATTATGGTTAGGGATAGTAGAGGCTTGAGTAAGCTCTTCGCCGTCAATGACTACGTAATCGTTTTCCCCGTTTTTCTGAATTGTAAAAATATCTACATTCCCGTTGAGGCTCAAGACATAGAGTCGACCATCAGGGCCATACATTAAGGATGTTCCACTGTCAATGGAGCCTTGGCCATTTAGATTCAAGTTACTTTGCGTAAAACTCTGCGCTTGCATATCCAATGCAAAAAAGAGAAACAACAGCAGCGTTATACTTGTAATTAGACTTCGCGTTTTAATTGAATCACGATACCGAATTCCTTCTTTTTGGATATTAACTTCCATCCTATTATTATTAAAAAAATAGTTTTTCATTTTCTATTAAATTTATGTAGCTAGTTAATATCGCTCAATTAACATCTGTTGTTGGTATTGCATCCCCTTGCTATCCGTCGTTTTTATGAAATAGGTTCCAGTAGGAAGGTCAATTACATTAAAGTCGATGGTTCTACTGTCAAGTCCCAAGGGTTCCCTAATAGTCTTAATGAGTCTTCCGGTAACGTCAAAGATTAAAATTTCTTCTACCAGAATGGGTTCATCAAAAGATACGGTAACCGCTACATTGGCAGGGTTAGGAGCTATACTCATCTCATTCAATTGGGTCCTAGCCGCTAAAGATGGCTGATTACCTAATGTGCCATTAATTACAGAGAAATTCACGGTAATCGTTGGACCTACGTTCGGATTGGCAACGAGGGTATAGTTTCCTACCGGAAATGGTTTACCCTGAATATTCACGCCAATATCACCGAATAATGAATACGGAGCAGAAGCACCTTCGGTTCTAATCTCGGTTATCGGTCCTGTTAACCTGAACTGGACTCCACCTGGATTGAGGTTCGCGTTAAAAATAATCCCCAATGGCGTATTGCCAATAGCAGACTTGTCGATCTGTAAACCATCCGTCAAAGCAAATAGTTCAGAATCATCCGTGGCATCCAGTACGATCAATGCGGCATTACTGGTTTCCGTAGTAACGGTTATGTTACGAGTTGCCGAATTAGCACAACCGTTTGGATCCGTATAACTATACGTGATGGCATATGTACCAACCCCAATTGCAGGGTCGAACGTAGTAATGACTTCCCCGAGATATGAATAATCTCCGCCCACAGGTGACCCCCCGGTCAATGTAAATGCAGGAGCTGTATTCAGCACAGGTGCAAACGGTGCTAAGGTGACTGCCGGCAAAGATGGACCGGTTATAGTTAAGGTCAATGTTTTGGAACACCCATTCGCATCCCTTACAATGACACTATGTGGCCCTGCAGTTAAACTACTCGCCGTAGCCGTAGTTTCTGCATTATCCCACTGATACGTGAACGGTGCAACGCCACCAGAAGGTACAGCGGTGGCACTGCCAACACCTGAACATGTGGTTGGACTCGTAACACCTGTTAAACTGGCGTTGAAATTGGCACAAAGTGGATCCACATCGGTCACAGAGAAATTCACGGTAATCGTTGGACCTACGTTCGGATTGGCGACAAGGGTATAATTTCCTACTGGGAACACCTTGCCCTGAATGTCGATACCTATATCCCCAAATAAAGAATGCGGGGCAGGGCCTTCAGTCCTATTTTCGGTAATAGGGCCTGAAAGACTAAAAACAACACCACCTGGATTAAGACTTGAATTAAAAATAATACCCAATGGCGTATTCCCGATAGTGGCCTTGCTGATTTGTAAACCATCTGTCAAAGCAAATAGTTCAGAATCATCCGTGGCATCAAGTACGATCAACGCGGCGTTACTGGTTTCCGTAGTAACGGTTATGTTTCGGGTTGCCGAATTAGCACAACCGTTTGGATCCGTATAACTATACGTGATGGCATATGTACCAACCCCAATTGCAGGGTCGAACGTAGTAATGACTTCCCCGAGATATGAATAATCTCCGCCCACAGGTGACCCCCCGGTCAATGTAAATGCAGGAGCTGTATTCAGCACAGGTGCAAACGGTGCTAAGGTGACTGCCGGCAAAGATGGACCGGTTATAGTTAAGGTCAATGTTTTGGAACACCCATTCGCATCCCTTACAATGACACTATGTGGCCCTGCAGTTAAACTACTCGCCGTAGCCGTAGTTTCTGCATTATCCCACTGATACGTGAACGGTGCAACGCCACCAGAAGGTACAGCGGTGGCACTGCCAACACCTGAACATGTGGTTGGACTCGTAACACCTGTTAAACTGGCGTTGAAATTGGCACAAAGTGGATCCACATCGGTCACAGAGAAATTCATGGTAATCGTTGGACCTACGTTCGGATTGGCAACAAGGGTGTAGTTTCCTACCGGAAATGGTTTACCCTGAATATTCACGCCGATATCCCCAAATAAAGAATGAGGAGCAGGACCTTCAGTCCTATTTTCGGTAATAGGGCCCGAAAGACTAAAAACAACACCACCTGGATTAAAGCTTGTATTGAAAATAATACCCAAAGGTGTATTGCCGATGGTGGCCTTGCTTATCTGTAAACCATCTGTTAAATCAAATAAAGGGGTGTCCGTTGTGGCATCCAGTACTATCAATGCCCCATTTCCTACTGCAGACGCTACAATTAACGTAATTGGAATACTAGTATTGGTATATCCCGTAACCGGACCTGCCGTAAGTGTTGCATTGTAGGTGCCTGGTGCTAATCCTGTGGCGTCCAAATTCACTTCATAAGAAGTTCCCTGATTAGCAGCACTTGTAGTCGATGCCCAGGTCGCCGCATTATTAGTTGCATTATCAATAATAGACATTGCCGCTGGTGTTGGCAGGGTACTTGCATCATCTGAATCCACCACATAAGTTACCATAGTAGATTCTCCCTGGATAAGATTCACTGTTATCGCGGAAGGTACAATGGTCAAGGAAGGCGGTGTCTCCGGTATTACGGTTACATCAAATGTACATGAACCAGAGTTTCCTTCAGTATCTTCTGTAGTTAAGGTTACTAGGGTTATTCCTGAAATTACTGTTCCCGGTAGCGGGTTTTGAGTTATCAAAGTTGAACCCTCACAATTATCCAGTACACTTGCAAGGCCAGTATAATCCGGCATTGCAACATCACCATTGATATCCCCTTGTTCGGTTTGATCTCCTGGACAGCTAACGACCGGTGCTTCCATATCATTCACCGTTACATCAAAACTACATGATGCTGTTAAACCTGCAGCATCTGTTGCAGTAACCATCACCATGGTGGTTCCTACATCAAATACATATCCAATAGGTACAGAATAGCTAAGCGATACCACTCCCACATTGTCTGAAGCAGTAGCAGTGAAATCTACCACTGCGCCACATTCTCCGGAATCATTAACTACTACTATATTTTCAGGACAATCAACTACAGGAGCTTCCGTATCCGGAGCCACACTAATGGTCACCGTCCATTCTTTTGTAGTATTATCCTCTGCTGTTACCGTATACGTTTGAGGATTTGAGAAATCTCTTACTGCACCTGAAGCTGGGCTTATGCTAGCCGCATTTGAAATCGCAATAGTCGGGGCTAGAGCGGTAACCGGAGTTCCGGTGCTTACCGTAAGCGCTATAGTGCCTGCCCCTGAATCAATACTCTCATTTCCAACTTGCCCTGCGACATCAAAACCAGTGATCTCTTTCCCGCCAGAAACAGGAGCTGTAATCGTTACTATTGTTTGGCATGTTCCTACGGCACCATTGGGGTCCGTTGCCATCCAAGTAATCGTCGTAACAGTCCCTACTTGGTATGCATCAGTAAGTGCTAAACCGTCACTACGCGTACCTGTCACTGTGTTTACGCCACAAGCATCAGTAGCTGTAGGAGGAGTCAGCACAAGTATCTGATCAGAAGGGCTTGTAATCAATCTGTTTCCAGGACAATCCACTAGTACCGGAGGGGTATCATCAATAATGGTCACTGTCGCCGTACAAGAAGCCTCCTTACCATTGTTATCCGTAACTGTTAAGGTTACGGTATTCTCTCCTGCAGTATTACAATCGAAAGTACTTGGACTCACTGATAAGCTAGCAATTCCTGATGCATCATTGGAGCCGTTATCAATAGCTGCCGCAGTAATGTTTGCAATCCCATTCGCATCCAAGGCAACCACAATGTTTTGACATATTGCCGTAGGCGGCACATTATCCTCAACGGTAACCGTTGCGGTACATGTTGCCGAGTTACCACTGACATCCGTAACTGTTAAGGTCACCGTATTGGCACCAACATTGTTAATATCAAACTCACTGATATCAACTGCTAAATTATCAATAGCGACATTGTCCGTAGACCCGCCATCAATATCTGCTGCTGTTATGCTTGCATTACCACTGGCATCAAGTTGTACGGTAATATCCTGACAAACAGCTATTGGATCTGTTACGTCTGAAAGTTCAACAGTAAAATTAACTATTGCTTGAGCTTCCGGGTTCATGAATTCATTATGGAATTGGTCCGCTACACGAATAACGATTGTATTAGGGCCTTCTTGAATCCCATTTCCCGAGCCGTTCATGGCAAGTGCTCCACTGTTCTCATCAAAAACAAAATTAGTATCATTTATCTTCCAGGGTGCCGATGGCGCTGTTGAAATACGTGTATTCGGATCTAAAGCATTTATATCCGCTGGATTGATATACACATGAAAGTGCTCGGTATTATCAAACAATACATCCGTTGGATCTACTTCAACATTTACTGTAAATGAAGTTAATACTGCATTTTCAAGAGGTGCTGCAAAAGTGACTTCAGGCGCCGATACGTTTACTGTAAATGTATCTGACCCCACTAGTTCTCCCGAATCTTCTACTTCAGCTGTTACTACTGTATTACCAGGTCTAACGAAGCTCGCATCAATAATCGCACCAGTAGTACCAGCACTATAAACAGTCTCGTTATCATCTGAAGACCAATTTATAAGAGCAGAGATATCGCCATCCGGAACGTCTATAGCCTCTCCAGAGAAACTAACGTTTGTTCCCCTGCTTACATTTATATTCGTAGGACCGGTAATCGCCACAGTTGGAGGGGTATCCGTTGGCAGATCTGACACAAAACAAATGTCAAATCCTTTTACTGATGGGTTTTGGTTAATTTTTTCAAAGTCGATATTCAATACGCCATCTGTTACAGTCGCCTGAAAAATCTCTACTTTCGCGATATTGAAATCTGCCCCTGTCGGACCTGAAGGTCGGTAATCATCCAATACTATATCACCTTCAATAATAACATCAAAAATTCGGTTATTAGTTACACTGGCATTCTCATTTTCCCAGTTTTCATTAAACAGAATCTTTACATCATAAACACCATTTCCAGTTGGGAAGCTCCACTTCATATTATCAGGGTTAGCAGCATCACTGTAGCGCTCTGTCTGAAACAGAAAATCAGGGTAACCTGTGTTGTTTTCTACCAATGGAGTAAGTGACCCAAAGGTCTTATCGACAGCAGGAGCTGTTATGTTTACATAGCTAGAAGGTGTGCCGGCAACTGCACTAGAACCGGCATTCCCAGCTGCTGCTGCCTGGTCTTCTTCAAAATCTAAAGAGTTGGCAATTAATACAGGCCCACCAGCATTTACGCGAAATCTTGCATCACAGCTTGGATCGGTTTCTGTAACTACCAAAGTAATGGTAGCACTTCCTGTAAGAGGTGTAGTGGCATCAAGATCAGTAACTTCGGCAGTAATTGTATGTGTGCC
>CAYGUY010000045.1:0-32301 GCA_964353165.1 uncultured Maribacter sp. | reverse complement strand
GTTCGAGTGGCGTCCTGAAAGCGACGTTGTATCGAGAACAGTTTAGGAACACGATAGCTTCTCGATATTAATTCCTCTTACCTCGGAATCCACTCGAAATGACATTATAACCAAATTCATGTTTAATCAACCTATTTTATGCCTCTTTCCTGTAAAACTTCCTTCAAGGCATCGTTATTCTTGGAGCCTTTGACTATTTTATAGATAAAGAACAACGGAATCAATGTGAAAAAACCATAAGAATTCACCACAACACTAAAGATGATAATTCCAAACATGAACCCAATAGCTAAAGCAATCCAAATGGAGCTAGATTTTAACTTTTTCGCTTTTTCCTGCAGTTCTGAATCTGTTAATTGGGATAGCTCTTCTTTTGTAACATCTTCCATAACAAGCGATAATGATTAACGAAAATTGGACATGGCATATCCTGTAGTCATAGCCTAGCGTTTAAAAACGGAAATACCTTCCTTAATGGTTTCCAGTACCTGTATATCCTTTATTTCTGCAACAGGCACTTTTAAAGGGTTTCGGTCAAGGATAACGAGATCTGCCAGTTTACCTGCCTCTAAGCTTCCCTTGTTCTCTGACTCAAAATGTTGGTAAGCGCTCCAGATGGTAATTGCCTGTAAGGCTTCATAAGGGCTAAGTCGCTCATGGGCACCTATAACCGCGCCAGAACGCGAAGTCCTGCTCACAGCAGTCCAAACTACCCGCATGAGGTTAGGAAGGGCAACAGGGGCATCCGTATGAATGGTAACTTTAATGCCTTTATTTAAAGCGGTTTTTACGGGACTAATATGTTGAACCAGGGAATCACCTATCAATTGTGTATGCCAATCTCCCCAATAAAAGGTGTGTAGTGGAAATAAGGATGTAATCATGTTCATTTCTTTAGCATTGTTTAATTGGTCTTCTCTGATGTACTGTCCATGGATAATAACATCTCTTCTATCCTCATAACCATATTTTTCTTGTAACGGCTTCATGGTTCGTATAAACTGGTCAATTGCGGCATCACCATTCGTATGCGCTAGCATTTGCCAATTGTTTTTAAATCCCTTTTCAAAAATTGACGAGAGAACACTATCATTGGGAATGGCCGGATACCCGTTATAATCATGAGGCATTCCTTCTGGCGGAATGAGGTAAGGTTCTGTTCTCCATGCAGTTCTGCCCTGAGGGGAACCATCCAATGTTACCTTCATTCCTCCAATTCTATAGCCATTAGTATAGTCTTTACCGTTCCATTTGCTGTTCATGTATTTATCTACAAATGCATAATCAATATAGCTAACAACATCTAACTTGAATTTATTCTTTTCGGCTAGGTCTACAAGCATTTCATGGTTCTGCATCGCCCTACCTTCTTGGGCCGTCGTATATCCATAGGATAAAGCCATTTCTTGCCCGGCTTCAAAAAACTGAATTACTGCCTCCTCGGATTTAGGCGCTATAGCGTTAAGCATATAAGGAATCGCGGCTAGTTCCTCTAAAACACCATTGGGTTCTCTGCCGTTGTTTTCACGTCTTATAATCCCGCCTTCCGGGTCTTTCGTATTCTCATCTATACCTAATTTTTTCAATCCTTTGGAATTAACCACGGCAAAATGACCTGAAATATGGGTTATCATTATTGGAAATTCCGTACTCACTTTATCCAGGTCGTGTTTGGTGGGGAATCTTTTTTCTTTTAAAACCGAGTCATCAAAACCGGTACCAAAAATCCAACCCGTTAGTGCTCTGTTTTCGGGAGTGTTCCATTCTTTTAAGACGGCAATTAAGGTGGCCATGTCATCTACATTAGCATCGGGAGAGGCTAATAATTGCGCGCCAATAGCTTGGGCTCCAAAATTGGCAAAGTGTGCGTGACCATCTATTAAACCTGGTAAAAGGGTTTTTCCATTCAGGTCAATCATCGTATGCCCTGCTCCCGCAACCTCCATAGCCTGTTCTTCCGACCCCGCAAAAGCTATGGTATCACCTTTAACTACCAACGACTCCACATAAGCGGGACTGTCTCCTACCATAGTCAATATCTCACCGTTGTAATACACATTGGCTTTAACGGTATCATTATCTAAATTGGTTTTTTTGGCATTTTGGCATCCTAGGCACAATAGGATGGTTAAAACTGGTATTATATTTTTTTTCATAGCGATTACTAAATGATATAGTTTTCAGTGAGCTTTACTATAGCGTAGTCTTTAAGACTCTTTTTCTTTGTCACGAAATTCAAAGTTTTACATAGGAGTTCCAAGTTATGAAAAACTAATTTTTAAGAAAGTTTTTAACAAACGGAGCTATTTGTATAATTTCTTTCTAAAACAAACACTATTCGCTATGTATTCATAAGGCGGATAGTTGGGGATGCGTTGGTAGTTGTTCTTTTTGTATAAAGCAACTGCCTCTGGTTGTCTCAATCCTGTTTCTAAAACACAGGAGGTATACCCTAATTCCTTCGTCAAATTTTCCAGTTCGGTAAGTAGGAGTGAGGCAATACCTTTTCCTCTAAAATTCATAGCAACATACATTCGTTTGATTTCCATACTATCGTTGTTAAAGGGTTTTAATGCACCACATGCCAAGGCTACATCATTTTCATAATATACCACACAATGATTAAGTACGGCGATACCGTTGAACTGTTTGTAAAAGGCATTTTCCGCGCCGTCGCGTAAGGCTAAATCGGCATCTAAAAGCGCCACTAAGGCAATAAAATCAGTATTTGAGGAGTCTGTTCTTAATATATGTCCCATGGAATTACGTTTTAAACCGTAATGGAAACACCGTCTGCAGTGATACTTTCCGCATCAAAATAAAAATCTATTCGACCTAAACGAACGCCAAAACAACCCACTTGGTTTACAAGAATATCTCGCCCTGCTGCGTTAGTCACTACGCTTGGTTTGTCTAAGAATGTATGGGTATGGCCTCCGATTATCAAATCGGTATGTCTGGTTTTACTAGCCAAAGTCATATCGTCTGGGCGTTGACTGTTCTTGTATTGGTAGCCTAAATGAGAAAGACAAATCACAAGGTCACATTTTTCATCTTCTTTTAGTTTACGTTCTAAATCGGTAGCTATTTCATAGGGTGGTAAGTACTCCGTTTCCTTATATAGATTTTTAGTAACTAGCCCAGCAAGCTCAATACCTAAACCATACACGCCAATTTTAATGCCATCGCGCATGTAGGTTTGATAAGGCTTCGTAAATCCGTCTAAAATAGTGTTACTAAAATCATAGTTAGAGGAAACAAAATCGAACTTTCCGTAGGGTAATTGTGCTAATAGGCCATCTACTCCGTTGTCAAAATCATGATTACCAAGCGTAGCTGCATCATAATTGAGCATGGTCATTAGTTTCATTTCTAGTTCACCACCATAAAAGTTAAAATATGGAGTGCCTTGAAATATATCTCCGGCGTCGAACAACAGCGTATTCGGATTCTCTTCTCTAATACTGCTGACCAGTCCGGCTCTTCTAGCTAATCCGCCAAGTCCAGGAAAACTGGAATGGCCCTTTGGAAAGGCGTCAATATGACTATGCACATCATTAGTATGAAGAATGGTGATGTGCTTTTTTGTTTTTTGTGCACAAGAGCTTAAGATAAGACCTCCAGCGCCTATAAAAGAAGCTGATGCCAAGGTGTTGTTTATAAATTTTCTTCTTTCCATCTAGTTTAAATTCAATAATTATGAACTTTATGATATTTATACATCTTGGTAAGGGTTAATCGAGTATATAGTATCGATTGTCTATTTTGGGTAAAAGCGTGTCAACTTTTGAAAAATAATCGATCATCGCGTTCCGTATCTTGTAATCTAGCGCAATAAACGACAGTCCGTTTTTAAAGAACACCATATCATCCCCACCGCTTACTAGATAATCAGATGTAGCTATAAAGTAGCTTGCTTTTTCATCCAGGGGTTTGTTATTGATTTTCAAACTCTTTACTGTTTCGTCTTTATTAAGGATAATTTGTATTCCAGATAAAGGATGGGCCCTTTTAGATTTAATGAGATAGTCTACTAGCTCTAAAACCGATGTTCCGGCCAATTCTACAACAGAAATATTATTTTCAAAAGGCATTACTTCGTATGCGGTTCTGGAAGAAACTGGCCCTTTGGAGATACCAGAACGAATACCTCCATGGTTCATTAAAACAAAATCAATATCCTTTCCCGTACGTTTTTTAAATATGGGATTGGCTTCGGATAACATAAGATCAGCTATAAGATTTCCGGCCGTGGTATTATATTTCCCATCCGTGTTAGATATAGGGTAAGGAGCATAGGCCAAGGCGCTGTCTAAAATAACGTCCACACGTTCTCGATAGGGTAAAATAAAATCCTCAATGCTTTCAATAGAAGTTGATGTGGAGTCTATGGCGAGTTCTTGGGCCTCTAGTTTGATTAAGTTAAATGTCTGCTCTTTACATGAAGCTAAAAAATAAATTGTTATAAATACAACAAAATGTTTAATATATAAAACTCTAAAGTGTTTTAACTTGGCCATATATTTGAGAGGATATTATTTACATTTGTATAAATGTAAAAATACATGTTTTTAAAAGGAATTAAGGACAAGTTAAAGCAGAAATCCGGGCGTAAGTTCATAAGGCAAACCTTGGAGAAACCAAGACCTGAAAGCACTAGGAGCAAGGGTGTACGTAAAATAGGATGTATTGTTGACTTGGATAAATTTGATAAGGCCGATGCGTTTTATGAATTTTTGGAAGCGTTTAAGTTACAACCAAATGCGGTGAAGATAATTGGATACAAAAGTTATTACGACAAGAATTCACCATACGCTACTCCGGTTTTTTCGGACAAGGATTTGGGTTGGAACGGGGATGTGGAAAACAGTTATGCATTGGAGTTCTTAAACAGGGAATACGATGTACTGATAAACTATTATGACGAGAATAGCCTTTTGTTAAATTTAATGTCGATAAAAACAAAGGCCAGATTAAAAGTAGGTTTTAAAAAATTAGGTACAGATTTTAATGATTTAATGGTAGATGTTCCGATTAGCGAATTTCAAACCTTTAAATCGGAGTTGAAAAAATATTTAGGTGTATTAAAAGAAGTATAGGTATGGAACAATTAATGGGTACTGGTGTTGCTTTGGTTACTCCGTTTAACCAGGACGGAACTGTTGATGCGGATGCCCTTTCCAAACTTGTTATACATTGTATAAAGGGTAAGGTTGACTATTTGGTAGCGTTAGGGACTACGGCAGAGTCGGTTACCTTGACCAAAGAAGAAAAGCAATTGGTACTTGATACGATTATCGTTGCCAATAATGGAGCGCTGCCTTTAGTGGTAGGCATTGGAGGGAACAATACCTATGGGGTAGTGCAGGAGCTAAAAACAATGGATTTAGGCGATTTTTGTGCAATTCTTTCCGTTTCGCCCTATTATAACCGACCCACACAAGACGGGATTTATGAACATTTTAAGGCTATTTCACAAGCTTCACCGTTGCCCATAATTATTTATAACGTGCCCGGTAGAACAGGTAGTAATATGTTACCGTCTACCATTTTCCGTTTAGCTAAGGATTTTGATAATATCGTAGCAGTCAAAGAGGCCTCTGGAAATTTGGTTCAGGCCTTGGAACTGTTACAAAAGAAACCTTCAAATTTTTTGGTACTGTCGGGAGATGATATTATGGCGCTACCTATCCTTTTGGCAGGTGGTGACGGGGTGATTTCCGTAATTGGGCAAGGGCTGCCTCATGAATTTTCGGAAATGGTACGTTTGGGAATGGCCGGAAAGGCTAAAGAAGCCTATGATTATCATTATCGGTTACAAGAAGGAATGCACCTAATTTTTGAAGAAGGTAACCCGGCAGGAATAAAGGCGATTCTCGAACTTTTAAATCTTGGCAAAGCAGATGTGCGACTACCCTTGATGACGGCATCAACCGAGCTTAAAAAGAAAATAGGACTTTTTATGTATTCTGTTTCTAAAATCCTAGCATAGATTATTACGTTAAAACTTACCCAATAACACCTTGTTGCGGAGAAATGAGCTTATTTTTGAAACATAAAAATGTTTTTTAAATCCGTTGAGAATCATTAATTTTGCAAAATGTTTTTTAAAATGAAGCGAATTTTTATTTTTCTTTTTGTAGCTGCGGCTTTCCAGTCGTGTAGTGAGTACCAAAAGGTGCTTAAAAGCGAGGAGTTGAAGCCAAAATACGAAATGGCGGAAAAGTTTTATGATGAAGGTGATTTTAAACGTGCCAATAGGTTGTTAGAGCAGATTGCCCCGAAGTACATAGGTAAGCCTCAGGGAGAACGGGTCATGTTCTTTTTAGCGAACAGTTATCTTAAATTGAGGGATTACAATACTGCCGGATATCAATTCGAGCGTTTTATAAAATCATACCCAAAGAGTGACAAAAGTGCTGAAGCTGCGTTTTTAGGCGCAAAAAGCTATTATGAACTATCTCCAGCCCATTCTCTTGACCAGTCGGATACGGATAAGGCATTGCTTAAACTACAAAATTTCATAAATGCGTATGCTGAGTCCGAGTATTTTGCTCAGGCAAACGCAATGGCACAAGAGTTGACTACCAAAAAGGAGCGCAAAGCTTATGAAATTTTAAAGCAGTATAACAAACTTGGGGAGTTCAACTACGAAATGATAAAATCTGCGGTTGCGGCAAGCGACAATTTCGTTTCCGATTTCCCCGGTTCCATTTATAGAGAAGAGGCGGTTTTCGTAAAGGCAGATGCGTTAACGCATATGGCGATGAACAGTTATGAAAGTTTACAAAAAGAACGATTGGAAAGCGCTAAAGAAGCCATTATGTCGTTTAAAAAGAAATATCCTAATTCTAAACTCGATAAAGAAATAACCTACTTATTGGGTAAAGTAGAAAACGGATTGTCACAATTCACAGCAGAATCAAAATAAATAGTGTACATATGAACATGAACGATTTAAAAAACTCTAAAGCTGCCGTATCAACGGTAACTATAAATAAGAACGAGTTCGATAGTAAAACAGATAATATCTACGAAGCTATTTCCATAGCCGCGAAACGTGCGGTTCAAATCAATTCTGAAATTAAGAAAGAGTTGTTGGAAAAGTTAGAAGAGTTTGCTACCTACAGTGATAGCTTGGAAGAGGTTTTTGAGAACAAGGAACAAATCGAGGTTTCTAAGTTTTACGAGAAATTACCAAAGCCACATGCTCTTGCAGTAGAAGAATGGTTAATGGACAAGATTTACCATAGAAATACAGAGAAAGACGCATAGGGTATATGTTAGGCGGCAAAAACATCCTTTTAGGCATTACCGGAGGGATTGCCGCGTATAAAACTACATTCCTTGTTCGTTTATTCATAAAAGCTGGCGCTAACGTTAAGATTGTTCTTACCGATAGTGCCAGCTCTTTTGTTTCTGCACTTACACTGGCAACATTATCTAAAAATCCTGTCATATCGGATTTTGTAAAGACAGAAGCTAATAGTACTGACTGGAACAACCATGTAGAACTTGGGCTTTGGGCAGATTTTATGGTTATTGCACCGGCAACCGCCAATACCATGTCTAAAATGGCAACCGGCAATTGCGATAATCTTTTGCTGGCAAGCTATCTTTCTGCCAAATGCCCCGTTTTTTTTGCTCCCGCTATGGATTTGGATATGTATAAGCATCCAAGCACTGTAAAGACATTAAAGACATTACTGTCTTATGGGAATCATATGATTCCGGCAACATCGGGAGAATTGGCAAGCGGCTTAAATGGCGAAGGCCGGATGGCGGAACCGGAAGAGATAATTCATTTTATAACGGAACAAATTCGCGGAGGACTTCCTTTAAAAGATAAAAAGGTACTTATAACCGGTGGGCCAACTTATGAGGCTATTGATCCAGTCCGTTTTATAGGAAATCATTCTTCAGGACTTATGGGTTTTGAACTAGCCAAATGCGCCGCAAGACTTGGAGCTAGCGTTACACTTGTTTCCGGTCCTACAAAGTACACGGTTGAGCACGATGAAATTGATGTAATAAAAATTGTTTCTGCAGAGGAAATGTACGAAAGGGTCCATGAGCATTATCCTAATTCAGATATTGTGATTTGTGCGGCTGCCGTTGCTGATTATAGGCCTAAAATAAAGGCTGCACAAAAGATTAAAAAATCCGATGGGGAGCTACAGATTGAATTAGTGAAAACAAAGGATATTCTTTTTTCGCTTGGACAGGCTAAAAAAGACCAATATCTAGTTGGTTTCGCCCTAGAAACCGAAAACGAAATAGAAAACGCCAAAGGAAAGCTCAAAAGAAAGAACCTGGACGCTATAGTCCTTAATTCCTTGAACGATAAAGGAGCAGGTTTTGGAGTTACTACCAATAAAATTAGCTTTTTGGATACCAATTCTACAATACAGACGTTTGAATTAAAAACCAAGGCAAAGGTAGCCGTGGATATTTTTAATGAAATCATCAAAAGACGCTATGTGTAAGCTTTTATTATTCTTAGGTCTCTTTAGTATCTGTGTGGTCTTGAACGGTCAAGAATTAAACGCTACCATTACGGTCAATGCAGATCAAGTATCACAGACCAACCAACAGATTTTTCAGACCTTGGAGCGTTCGTTAATGGATTTTGTTAACAAAACAAAGTGGACCAATAAAGTGTATAAAGATAACGAACGTGTTAACGCTCAAATGTTCATCACGATAACTGAATACGATTCCGATCGTTTTAGTGGCACCATTCAAATTCAGTCCTCCAGACCTGTTTTTAATACATCTTATGAAAGTACCGTGTTCAACTACAAGGACAATCAGTTCAATTTTCAATATATAGAGTTTCAACCACTTGTATTCAACGAGAATGTATTTGAGTCTAATCTTGTTGCCGTTCTGGCCTATTACGCCTATATTATTTTAGGCATAGATGCCGATACATTTGCTCTAGAAGGTGGCACCGATTATTTTAGAAAAGCACAACAAATAACTACACAGGCACAGGGAAGTAGTTTTGCTGGTTGGAATCAGTCTACATCAGACAACAGAACTAGGTTTGATTTTATTACCGATTTATTGTCCAATACATATAAAGAGTATCGCGTAGCCATGTATAATTACCATCGAAAAGGTTTGGATATTTTGGGCGATAATAACAGTACGGGAAAACAAGTTATTGCCGGTACCATTAATCTATTTCAAACCATCGCTAATAGAAGACCTAATGCCTTCTTGGTTCAAACATTTTTCGATGCCAAATCCGAAGAAATCCAAAATATTTTCTCCGACGGCCCTAAAGTGGATATCGTTAAGCTTAAGGAAACCCTCAATAAGGTTGCTCCTTTTTATTCAGGTATTTGGAACGATATTAGTTACTAGCCTCTTTTTTCACTTCAGAATATAGAGTACCTTTGTTCTTCTAAAATATTAAAGTGTGCTATCTAACCTTACTATTGAGAATTACGCCTTAATTGATAGCCTAGAAGTAGATTTGGCTTCCGGTTTTACAGTAATAACCGGAGAAACAGGAGCTGGTAAATCTATCTTGCTGGGCGGACTCTCTTTAGTACTTGGTAAACGCGCCGATCTTTCTTCTTTGCGCGATCAGGAAAAGAAATGTATTGTTGAAGCAGATTTTTGCATTAAAGACTACGGGCTAAAAGCATTTTTTGATCGGTATGACCTCGATTTTGAAGAAACCACTGTCATACGAAGGGAAATTTTACCAAGTGGTAAATCACGTGCTTTCATTAATGACACTCCGGTTACATTGGATATTTTGTCTCAACTTGGTGATCAATTGATCGATGTGCATTCCCAACATCAAACTATGCGTTTAACAGAGCATGATTTTCAGTTTAAATTGATTGATGCACTTGCCGATAACAAAACACATCTTGTTGCCTACAAAGAAACACTTAGGTCTTATACTAGCAAACAAAAGGAGCTAAATGATTTAATAGCTTTTCAACAGAATGCGACCAAAGAACAGGATTACAATACCTTTTTGTTGAACGAACTGGAATCCGCACCCTTAAAAGAAGGAATTCTGGAAGAGTTGGAAACACAGTACGAACAATTGAACAACGTTGAGTTGATAAAAGAAGAATTATCCAAAGGTGATCAACTTTTAAACGATGATCAAATTGGGTTACTATCTCTTCTTTCGGAAGCAAGATCGGCACTTTCAAAATTAGCCGGTTTTGGTCCTCAATTCGCAGCATTATATGAGAGAATACAGTCAGTTTTTATAGAATTGGACGATGTGAATACCGAACTACAGACGTTTCAAGAAGGCATAGAATCCGACCCAAAATTATTGGATGAGGTAAATACGAAACTGAAATTACTGTACAACCTACAAAAAAAGCATGGTGTTTTAGAAATTTCAGAGCTGATTATTATACGAGATGAACTTGCCGATACGGTATTCGAAACGGCTAACATAAATGAGAAAATCTCATTAAAGACAAAAGAAGTCCAGGAACTGGAATCTTCTCTCGAAGAGCAAGGTGTCTTAATGCGTGAAAAGCGGAACGCTATAATTCCGCAATTAAAGAAACAACTAGAGGCCGATCTTTCGCTTTTGGGCATGCCAAGTGCCTCTTTTAAGATTACACTTATTCCAACCGATAGTTTTAAGGCAAACGGTATGGATGAGCTTGATTTTTTATTTACGGCAAATAAAGGCAGTTCCTACGGTTTGCTAAAAAAGGTAGCTTCCGGTGGGGAACTTTCTCGAATTATGCTGGTCATAAAAGCGATTTTGGCGAAGTACGAAAAATTACCCACCATCATGTTCGATGAAATCGATACGGGAGTATCCGGAGAGATTTCTAACCGAATGGCCGATATCATGCGTGAAATGAGTATAGAAATGCAGGTATTTTCAATTACACATCTTCCCCAAGTCGCCTCAAAGGGACATCATCATTTTAAGGTTTATAAAACGGATGAAACGGAGGGGACCAGAACAAATATGAAATCACTTGGATATGACGAACGGGTATTGGAAATTGCAGAAATGCTTGGAGGAAAAGACGTATCGGATTCTGCTATGGCACACGCGAAGGAACTTCTAGAGTAAATACACATATTTTAAATATCTTTGAACTTTAACATATAACATTTTAGAACAACCAACATGGCATACAACTTATTAAAAGGCAAAAGAGGAATCATATTTGGAGCATTGGATGAGAATTCAATTGCTTGGAAAACAGCAATGACCGTACATGAAGAAGGTGGTACTTTTGTATTGACCAATGCGCCAATTGCTATGAGGATGGGTCAAATAAATGAGTTGGCTGAAAAAACGGGTTCTCAAATTATTCCTGCAGATGCTACGAGTGTTGAGGATTTAGATAATCTAATAGCTCAGGCACAAGAAATTCTTGGCGGAAAGTTAGATTTTGTACTACATTCTATTGGGATGTCGGTAAATGTTAGAAAAGGTAGAGCGTATACAGATGAAAAATATGATTTTACCACTAAGGGATGGGATGTTTCGGCATTATCATTTCATAAAGTAATGCAGTCACTTTTTAAGGCAGATGCCATGAACGAATGGGGTAGCATAGTTGCGCTTACCTATATGGCGGCACAACGGGTATTCCCAGATTATAACGATATGGCGGATAATAAGGCTTACTTGGAGTCGGTAGCTCGTAGTTTTGGCTACTTCTTTGGAAAAGAGAACAATGTTCGTGTTAATACCATTTCCCAATCACCTACACCTACAACGGCCGGACAAGGGGTAAAAGGATTTGATGGTTTTATCAGTTACGCTGAGAAAATGTCTCCACTTGGAAATGCCTCGGCCCAAGATTGTGCCAATTATACCATAACATTATTCTCGGACCTAACTCGGAAAGTTACCATGCAAAATCTTTTTCACGATGGAGGCTTTTCGACTACCGGAGTTAGCCAAGAAGTGATAGAAAAGTTTTAATAGTTTCCAAGTAAGAAACATAATAATCAAGGGCTTTAACAACAGATATAAAAGTAAAAATGGACTTGTATTTTTCTTTTATTATACCCGTTTTTAACCGACCTGATGAGATAAGGGAGCTTTTGGAAAGCCTTTCAGGGCAATCATATAAAAAAAAATTTGAAATCGTTGTTATAGAGGATGGTTCAACCGTTTCTTCTGCTGATGTGATTTCAGAATTTACAGACGTTTTAAATATAGCTTACTATCAAAAACCCAATACAGGGCCAGGTGATTCACGCAATTATGGGATGCGCCTGGCGAAGGGGAATTATTTTATTGTTTTAGACTCTGATTGTATTCTGCCACCGGCATATTTGTATGAGGCTCATAAAAGTTTAGAAACCGGTTTTGTGCACTGTTATGGCGGTCCTGACGCTGCACACGATTCCTTTACTGATATTCAAAAGGCAATTAACTACGCTATGACTTCCGTTTGGACTACGGGAGGTATTCGCGGTGGAAAAACTTCGGTAGGCAAATTCCAACCCCGAAGCTTTAATATGGGGATTTCTAAAATAGCTTTTGAAACCGTTGGCGGTTACGGGAATATACATCCTGGGGAGGATCCAGATTTAACGATTCGTATTTGGAATAAAGGGTATGAAACCAAGTTGATTCCGGAAGCTTTTGTATATCATAAAAGACGTATCGATTGGCATAAATTCTATAGACAGGTTAACAAATTTGGTATGGTACGTCCTATTTTGAACAAATGGCATCCCACGACGGCTAAACTCACATATTGGTTTCCTACGTTGTTTAGTTTAGGATTATTAACAGCCATAGTACTTTTGATTTTTAATGTGGTATGGCCCTTGATCTGTTATGGTATTTATTTCATGCTACTTTGCATAGATGCGTTTTTAAAAACTAGAAAATTAAGAGTTGCGATTTTTGCCATGTTTGCTACCTTGGTTCAGTTTGTGGGATATGGTTATGGCTTTCTCAAATCAACTGTTTACACTACATTTAACAAGAGTTCGCCACAGGATATTTTTCCTAGGTTATTTTTTAAAACCACTTCTTAATTTTGATTATAGAGCGTATAAAAACTGGATTAAAGAAGCGAAAAGTAAAAGTGTTTTCACTTTTTCTACTTTTTTCTACGGTTGCATGGCTTATCGATAACTTATCTGAATCGTTCGTTAGCAATACCACTTTTGTATTGGAATATGTAAATACGCCAGAGGAGTTCTTATTGACCAAAAATCCCAAACCGGCTGTTGATGTTCGTTTAAAGGCGATAGGCTTTCAATTTGTAGGCTTTGAAATTCGTAAGCGAAAGATACAAATTGACCTTTCACAAGTAAATGTCAGGAACAGTCGGTATTATATTCTACCTAAGATATATCGTAAACAAATAGAGAATCAATTGCCAAAAAGTATGGAATTGCTGGAGATGGATAATGATACCTTGTTTATAGACTTGATGGCACTTATGGTAAAAAAAGTCCCCGTTATTCCAAGAACAACTATAAATCTGGCTAAAAATTATATGCTAGACGGTCCTATCTCTGTTGATCCACCTATGGTGACTTTAAGAGGACCAAAGAACGAAGTGGACAGTATTGAAGCTATTATAACATCTGTTCCAGATTTATTTAATATTAAGGCTGACTTTTCCCAAGAACACGGATTGGTACTCAATGAGGCAATGACAACATCTAGTGTAATACCATCTAAAGTGACTATTTCTGGAAAAGTGTTTAAGTTCTCAGAGAAGGTTGTTACTGTTCCTATAGTTATGTTGAACGTTCCGGACAATGCAAAGGTCCGAATGTTTCCGGACGAGGTTAAAGTGCTTTGCCAAGGAAGGATAGCATCATTGAAGGCTCTGGATACCAACAATTTTAGTATTGTGGCCGACTTTGGACAAGTAGAACAAGTTTCAGAGAACAGACTGCCATTAAGAATGGAGCGGTTTCCAGAAAACCTTAGTAACGCAAGCCTGTTGATTAAAGAAGTGGAATTTATCCTGAGAAGAGAATGATCGTAGGACTAACAGGCGGCATAGGTAGTGGAAAATCCACAGTAGGAAAACTATTGGAAGATTTAGGAGTCCCGGTTTACAATTCTGATAAGGAAGCAAAACGACTAATGAATACCTCAAAGGTATTACGCCGTAAAATCACACAATTGTTGGGGCAAGAGTCCTATGCTGTGGGGAGGCTCAATAGGCCTTTTATAGCTGAAAAGGTATTCAACGATAAGGATTTATTGCAAAAACTTAATGGTATTGTTCACCCAGCGGTAAGGAAGCATTTTTTAAGATGGTCAAAAAGACAAAACTACCCATACGTGGTGCAGGAAACCGCATTGTTATTTGAGAATCGAATGCAAGACAATTATGACAAGATTATTTTAGTTACCGCACCTAAGGAAACTCGTATACAACGAATAATTACTAGGGATGGCGGTACCGAACAACACGTTTTAGACCGAATGGAGAATCAGTTGGATGATGCCGAAAAACTTCCTTTTGCAGATTACATCATCCATAACATAGGTCTACAAGAAACAGAGGTAAAAATAAAGAAGCTTAACAATGCTCTGCTTGAATATTGCTAGGTTTTCAATCATTTTAACATTTATGTTAAGCTTAGGTTAAACACACTATTTCCTTTATACTAAATCTGTAATTTTAACATTAAATGAACAAAAGGTTATTTGTGCTCTTGGTAATACTGATGAGCTCATCGCTTATAGGGCTGATTGTTGTCCAAAGCTTTTGGATAAAAAAATCGGTCGAAGATAAAGAAGAACAATTTTCAAATATGGTTTCGGAGGCACTTAACAGTGTAACTGATAAAATTTCAGAACGAGAGACCAAGAATTATTTTGATAGGTATCTTCATGCGAGGGATAGTGTTGGAGAATTAGTAGATACGCAGTTTACCAATTTTTTTTTCATAGACCGTGATGTAAATTCAAATGAAATTTTACTTTACGAACATGGTATTTTAGAAGAGGATTACAGTATTTCCTCTACGTTCTTTGATAATCCCGACGGTAGCGATACCATTATAAGAAATTTCACAAGTAAACGAACAACTTCTATCTTTAAGGAAGATTACAGTCTAGATGGTAGTGGATATACCTTAACGCCTATACAACGATATGAAAAGGCTAATGGGCTTTCTAAGTTCGATAAGTTGGCCATGGACGACCTTTTTAGCTCATTTGCTAAAAAAGTACCTATTCATCAAAGAGTTTCCAAACAGGAGATAGAGCTCCTAATGCAACGGGAGTTGGAGAACAGGGGAGTCGATATTAAATTTGAATATGGTGTGTACAGCAATGGATTGCCTACAAAGGTAAAATCTAAAAAATTCAAATATTCAGAAAAGAATATTTACAGAGCACACATGTTTACGGATATGGAAGGGAGTTCGAATTTTGACCTTTTGGTCTCTTTCCCTGAAAAAAAGAGGTTTTTGGTTAGCTCTATTTTAGGAATGGCCTTACTATCCCTGTTGTTTACTTTAATTATTGTAATTGCGTATTCAGGCGCTATATATCAGTTAATCAAACAAAAGCAGATATCCGAAATTAAAACAGATTTTATTAACAATATGACCCATGAGTTTAAGACGCCTATTGCAACGATAAACTTAGCGGTGGAAGCCATACGAAATCCCAAAATTATAGGGGATCATGAAAAGGTAAATCGGTACCTTACCATGATAAGGGATGAAAACAAGAGAATGCATGCACAAGTGGAAAACGTGTTACGTATCTCTAAACTGGAAAAAAATCAGCTAGATATCAGTAAGGATAGGGTTGATGTTCACGACTTAATAGATATTGCTATTAGTCACGTAGACTTAATAGCAACAGATAAGGGAGGATATATACATACTCATTTGGAATCGGAACGTTCTGAGGTTTTGGCAAATGAAATGCACTTTACCAATGTAATCGTTAATATTTTGGACAATGCGATTAAATACTCGGAGGAGGCACCAAAAATAGATGTGTATACGGAAAAGGTTAAAAATTATATCATAATAAGAGTAGAAGATCAGGGATCTGGCATGAGTAAAGCAGTTCTAAAAAGAGTTTTTGAGAAATTCTATAGAGAACATACAGGAGATGTACATAACGTTAAAGGACATGGCTTAGGTCTTGCCTACGTAAAAAAAATAGTAGATGATCACCAAGGAGAAGTCTACGTAGAAAGTGAAAAAGGAAAAGGAAGCACTTTCTTCATTAAACTGCCTTTAATATAAAAATAGTATGGAAACAATAAACAAGAAAATACTTTTAGTAGAAGACGATCCAAATTTTGGAATAGTACTCAAGGACTATTTATCTATGAACGACTTTGACGTAACGTTAGCAAAGAACGGAATGGAAGGCTTTGAGAAGTTTAAAAAAGATAATTATGACATTTGCATTTTAGATGTTATGATGCCTTATAAAGATGGCTTTACCCTAGCTAAGGAGATTCGTGAAAAGAATGAAAATGTTCCTATCGTGTTCCTAACGGCCAAAACCATGAAGGAAGACGTACTTAAAGGCTACAAGGCGGGTGCTGATGATTATCTTAACAAACCGTTTGACTCAGAAGTGCTTTTAATGAAATTAAAGGCTATTCTTCAGCGCAAAGCATCCAATAGTTTAGCTGATAGCAAAAAGTTTGAGTTTATCATTGGTGGCTTTCAATTAAACTCTAAACTAAGATTCTTAAAGTATAAGGATACGGAATCGATCAAATTATCACCGAAAGAGAACGAATTATTGCGTTTATTGGCATTGCATGAGAATGACCTAATGCCAAGGGAGCTTGCCCTAACCAAAATCTGGAGAGACGACAATTATTTTACCTCCAGAAGTATGGATGTGTATATCGCCAAATTGCGTAAATATTTAAAGGTTGACGATACCGTAGAAATATTAAATATTCACGGAGAAGGTTTCCGATTAGTTGTAAAAACTGAGGGAGAATAATTGTTTGGGCTAAAGGCGGTTTTAATTATTTTATAATTTAGATGGCAGATATGACCTAAAACATCGTTTAAGGTTTGGTTTCCATAGTGTAGCTTTAAAAGGATATGTTTTGTTAACGAGGATTATCGTTTTCAAGACATACCCTTTTTATAAATTCATTTACTATTTCATCAGCAGGCTTTAGTATGGATATGCTAATTGCTTTCGAAGGTTCTTCTAAAGTATCAAATTGTGATTGTAAGAGTTCTTTTGGCATAAAATGGCCTGTTCGTTCGGATAGGCGTTCGCTAATGGTTTCCATATTACCTTTTAAAAATAGAAACTCGCAAGGGCTTACCAAATTAGTTCTAAGGATATTCCTATATCTTGACTTAAGTGCCGAACACACGATTACCGCTCCTTTTTCTTGATGTTCTTTAGCTATGACGTTAAGGCGTAGTAACCAACTTTCGCGATCCGAATCATTGAGTGCTTCTCCGTTTGACATCTTTTCTACGTTTGATTTTGGATGATAATCATCTCCATCAAAAAAAGGATACCCTAAATGTTCGGCCAAAAGGCTACCTATGGTGGATTTACCGCAACCAGATACACCCATAACGTATATGATCATAGCTTTACTCATTCTGCTGTTTTTTTAGAGCTTCTTCTATATATTGTAGTTGTTTTTCCCATTTTTCATTTGCATCGATCCAAGATATAGTTTCATTTTTTTTAAACCAAGTAAGTTGTCTCTTAGCGAAACGTCGCGTGTTTTTCTTAATTTCGGATATGGCCGTCTCATAATTCCAGCTCCCATCAAAATAGTTAAAAAGTTCTTTGTAACCTACCGTTTGTAAGGCGTTTAAATCTTTGTATGGTACTAAAGATTTTGCCTCTTCTACAAGACCATTTGCAACCATTAAGTCTACCCTATGATTTATGTTATCATAAATAAGTTCCCGTTCTGCGATTAAGCCAATAGTAAGCGTTTTGAAGTTCCGTTTATCTTTTGGTAGCCTTAAAAAGCTTGAGTATGGTTTTCCAGTACCAATACAGATTTCCAAAGCGCGTATCAACCTGTGCGGATTGTTTAGATCAACTTTATCGTAGTAGGGTTTATCCAGGCTTTTTAATTTTCTTTGAAGAGGTTCCAGTCCAAATTCTTTGAGTTCACGATTAAGTTGTTTACGTATCTCTTGGTCGATTTTCGGGAATTCGTTTAGGCCATTTGCAACGGCATCAACATATAAGCCGCTACCGCCTACCATGATTACAGTTTCATGTTTATCAAAAAGAGTATCCAGTAATAGGAGCACCTCTTTCTCAAAGTCACCAACGGAGAAAGCTTCGGTAATGCTTTTATGTTGGATAAAATGATGTTGTACTTCAGCGAGCTCCGTTTGGTCTGGCACCGCAGTACCGATAGTCATTTCCTTGAAAAATTGTCGGGAATCGGCAGATATGATTTCTGTCCCATACTGGTGTGCCAAAGCAATTGCCAATTTGGTTTTTCCAATGGCGGTAGGACCCACTATGGAAATAAGCGTCCTATTCATTTAAAAGATTTCCACATTTGTAGCAATGGCTGGCATCATCCCTATGGCCATCCATGGCGCAGTGGGGACAGTTTTGTGTGTTGAGATGTATTCCATGATCCTTAGAGGTTCCGTTATATTTGCCCTTCTTTTCTCCACTTTTACCATTTCCTGAAGCAAACTCGGCACTTACGATTCCTGTAGGTACGGCAATTATTCCGTATCCCAAAACCATGATTATCGTAGCAATGAATTGACCTAAATTGGTCTGAGGTGCAATATCTCCATAACCTACTGTGGTTAGCGTAACAATAGTCCAATAGATACTTCTAGGAATGCTGGTGAATCCTGCCTCCTCACTTTCTATTAAGTACATAATCGTGCCCATTATAACCGACAGGATAAGGACAACATAAATAAATACTACGATTTTGGTTCGACTTGCCTTCATCGCCTGTTTTAATTGAGAGGCTTCACCAATGAATTTTACCAATTTCAAAATCCTAAAAATACGAAGCATTCTAAATATTCTAAAAGCCAATAAAACTTGGGATCCTGCGAACAAGTAGGAGAGGTATAACGGAACTGTAGAAATAAGATCTATAATACCATAAAAACTAAAGATGTATTTAAAGGGCCTTTTTATGGCAATGATACGGGCAATATATTCCAAAGTAAAAAATATAGTAACCAACCACTCCAAAAACAGTAGTTCTGAATGATACGCTAAGTCGATTTCCTTAACACTCTCTAGCATAATAAGGATTACACTTAACAAAATAAGTAATATCAGGACAATGTCGAACCATTTTCCTAAAGGAGTATCCGCTTCATAAATAATTTCATGAAGTCTATGTTTCCAATCAGATTTTGATTTTTCCTCCTTTAATTTCACTTTACTATAGGAATTGTTTTAAGTATCCGTTTCTTTCGAAGATAGGATTCTATGATAAAATTGGTGTTTTGACTTCCGTTCATAGGTGTTATCAAAGATTCTAAGATAGGCATATTATTTATTTGATGGTTTAAATCGTAATATCCTAAACCAACTAGTGATCCTTTCTTAACCATAATAACACTGTTCTCGCCAATTTTCCTGCCCTTGTCCACTAGAAGCACGTCTTTACATTTTAACGTGTATTTAGAAAGTGCATCCGTTACCCTTTGGTTATAGGATTCTTTCGCTTCTTTATGGATGCAGGCACCGTAGCATTCATCTATTTCAAAATTGGAACAGTTTTTTTTGGCTTCGCTCATACCGTTAAGCTTATCACAGAGCTTAAATTCCTTGGTGATTTTATGCAACTGATTTTTAGCACTAAATACACCGTTGAACAATCCATTGGGATGCTTACAATCTGAAATGGGAATTGCGCTAAGTTCTATATAGCCATTTGCGTTTGTAGAGGTACAAATTGTATGGGAAAACATTTTCTTTTTTGGCAAAGCATTATACTTTGGTCTGTTTTTCAGTAACTCTTGATATTCTTTTAATTCTGCTACCAATTCACTTCCTGTACGCTCAAAAGTTACCTTTTTGGTTTCCTTTATTAATTTTCGAGACCTGTCGCTACTTTTGGTAAATAACTGGTTTACCCGTTTTTTTATATCCCTACTTTTATTAAGGTAGATAATGTCCCCATCCTTATTGTGCATGTAAAATACACCAATTTCATCGGGCATACTTCGAACGATATCCAACTGCTTTTCAGAAAGTTCACCATGCGCTTCTTTTCTGATGACATCTTGAATGATCATCTTTTCGCTATCCTTTGCCAATAGGAGCTTAAACAATTTAATTGTTGCCAAGGCATCCCCGTTGGCCCTGTGCCGATCGGTTACCGGAATACCCAAAGAACGTACTAATTTGCCTAGACTATAGGATTCCGCATCCGGCAACAGGGTTTTAGAAAGGTCCACAGTGCATAGTGTCTTGCGTTGGAAGTTGTATCCCAAACGTCTAAACTCCGTTCTTAAAATCCGATAGTCGAATTGCGCATTATGGGCTACAATTACAGTATCTTGGGTAATTTCAACGATACGTTTGGCCACTTCATGAAATTTAGGCGCGGTACGTAACATCTTGTTGTTTATGCCTGTAAGGTTCACTACGAATGGCTGAATATCCTTCTCTGGGTTAATAAGGCTAATAAACGTATCTACTACTTCATGACCATCAAACTTGTGTATGGCAATTTCTGTAATACCCTCTTCATTATATTTACCTCCCGTAGTCTCAATATCTAAAATTGCGTACATCTACCTTTTCCATGTTAAAATCTTAACGTTTTTTGTTCTTGTAAGGTTATCAATCCTAATTCCTTGCGCCAAAGATACTACTTCCTATACGCACCATGGTACTTCCTTCTGCGATAGCTATATCATAATCTCCACTCATTCCCATAGATAAGGTTTCCATGGTTGGTATTTTAAGGCAAAGCATGTTATAAAGTAACTTTAGGGCTTTAAATTCTCGTTTAACCTGGTCTCTATCATCTGTAAACGTTGCCATTCCCATAAGTCCCATAACGTTTATGTTTTGCAAGGCTTTAAATTCAGGGTTTTCAATAAGCTCTAATAACTCCGCTTCATCAAAACCAAATTTAGTGTCCTCTTCCGCAATGTGGACTTGTAATAAACACGAAATTATACGGTCGTGCTTTTTAGCTTGTTTATCTATTTCCTTTAATAATTTTAAACTATCTATTCCATGGACCAGTGCTACGTATTCTGCCATGTATTTTACCTTGTTACGCTGGACGTGCCCAATCATATGCCATTGGATATCTTTTGGCATTTCTTCCCATTTTAGAGTCATTTCCTGAATCTTGTTCTCTCCAAAAATACGTTGTCCGGCTGAGTAGGCTTCAAGTAAATCGGAAACTGGTTTTGTTTTGGAAACAGCAACCAAAGTGACGTGTTGGGGAATGGATTCTCTTATGTTCGCTAAGTTTTTTTCTATTACCATGTAGTTTAAAATATACCTAATTTATTTAAATTTTAAAGTTCGTAAACGGCTATGCCACTTCGAAGTTTTGGTTCAATATAAGTGCTTTTTGGAGGCATCACCAAACCATCGTCGGCAATTTGTTTTAATTCCGAAATAGTGATCGGAAGCATATTGAATCCGACCACATAATTACCCGCATCAATCTCGTTTTTCATGCGAATACCGTTATGCTTTCCGTAGCCGTAAGATATGCGCTTGTCGTTCCTTAAATCGGAGATGCCCAATATAGGCTGTAAAATGGTTTTAAACAGTATTTGGGTATCGAGTTCGCTTAAGGTATCCGTAAAGGTATAAGCTGTTTTTCTCAAATACAAAGAATAGAACTCACCATCTAGATACATACAAAAATGGTGTTTTTGAATTGGTTTATAAAGAACCTTACCTTTATTTTCTATTCTAAAATAAGTATCTAATTGCATTAAGAATTCCTCCTTACTTAGGTTATTTAAGTCTTTTACCATACGGTTATATTCATAAATTCGTATTTCCGATTCAGGTATGAGGTAACTCATAAAATAGTCGGATGGTTTTTCTTGTGATATGTTCTTGTTTTGTGACATGTTCGCCAGCAGATTTGAAGATGCACTTCGGTGATGACCATCTGCGATGTACAGCTTATCCACGGCGGCAAATTGATGCTGTATGTTTTCTGTTATGGAGGTTTCCGAAATCACCCAAAGGGTATGGGTTACCCTGTCCGTTGTGGTGAAATGATGGGTGGGAACTTTCTTTTTTTCAGATTGCAAAAGGTTATTTAGCTCTTTTGTGTCTGCATAGGTCATTAATACGGGTTCAGCATTAAACTTTACCGAGTTAAGGTAGTTGGCAAATAAGGTTTCCCTGCTTTTAATGGTGTCCTCGTGCTTCTTAATCACATTATTCCTATAATCTGCTACCGAGGTGGCGCAAAAAAGTCCGCAACAGATTACATTGTCCTGTTCAATTTGATATAAGTAAAAACCCGGATTTTCATCTTTCACCATAATATCTTCTTCCAAAAATTCCAAATAGCGGTTACGTACCAAGGAAAACCGTTTGGTACCCGTTACATGCTTGTCAAATTTGTACCCAGGATTTATAATGTGTAAAAATGAAAACGGGTTGAATTGCAAATTGGCGTTCAGTTCTTTTTTAGAATAGGATTGATAGGAACGAGAAACCACAAAGGGTGCCTTGTCGCTTGTAGGTCTTATGGCCCTAAACGCTTTAACTATTGCCATTTATACTTTTATGAATTGCTTAGCGACAATTTCTGCCTTGCTGTGCTCGCTATAATCATAGAAACCCTCTCCGGATTTAACGCCTAGCTTACCGGCGGCAACCATATTAACAAGGAGGGGAGAGGGCGCGTATTTAGAATTTTTGAAACCATTGTACATTACGTTTAATATAGAAAGGCATACGTCTAACCCAATAAAATCGGCTAATTGTAGAGGGCCCATTGGATGTGCCATGCCCAATTTCATTACGGTATCTATTTCCGCTACCCCGGCCACTCCATGTTGTAATGTTTCTATGGCTTCGTTGATCATAGGCATTAAGATACGATTGGCCACAAAACCAGGATAATCGTTTACCTCGGTGGGTATTTTCCCTAAAGTTTTTGAAAGCTCCATGACAGTAACCGTAGTTTCATCAGATGTACTATAGCCACGTATAATTTCTACCAGTTGCATAATGGGTACCGGATTCATAAAATGCATGCCAATAACCTTATCGGGCCTTAAAGTTGCCGCTGCAATTTGAGTAATTGATATTGATGACGTATTCGTAGCCAAAATTGTATTGGGCTCACAAAGTGCATCCAACTCTTTAAAAATTTTGAGCTTTAATTCGCTATTTTCAGTTGCAGCTTCTATAACTAAGTCGGCTTGGTGAACTCCTTCCTTTAAATTAGAACATAGTTTGATATTACCTAGGGTATTGGATTTATCACTTTCTGTAATTTTTTCTTTTACCACCATCCTATCCAAATTCTTGGAAATGGTCGCAATACCTTTATCCAGACTTTCTTGTGAAACATCTATCAAGAGAACATTAAAACCTGTTTGTGCAAAAACATGTGCAATGCCATTTCCCATGGTGCCCGCACCTATTACCGCTATGTTTTTCATCTGTTACTTTTTATTCGCTACTATGTATTATTCTAATGGATAAAAGTGAGAGGTCTTTTGTTATTGAGCCGTGGTTCCAACATTCGGTATCGCTACACCTGTACCTTGTTGTCTTCAAAGGAAGCGATAATCTGCAAGGCCACTTTTAGGGCTTCCGTACCTTGTTTCAATGACACCACAGGTATAGTGTTGTTATGTATAGCATCTGCAAAAGCTTCCAGCTCATCTAAAATTGCGTTGTTGGACGCTATTGTTGGGTTTTCAAAATAAATTTGTTTTTTGACACCTTCAGCATTTTGTAGCACCATATCAAAATCTCCAGGTTGTTCAGGAGCATCTTTCATTTTTACTACCTCTACTTTTTTCTCTAGAAAATCCACGGATATATACGCGTCCTTTTGAAAAAAACGCGATTTACGCATGTTTTTTAAAGAAATCCTACTAGCTGTTAGGTTCGCTACACAGCCGTTTTCAAATTCTAATCTAGCGTTTGCGATATCGGGAGATTTACTTATAACCGAAACTCCGCTCGCATTAATCTTTTTTACCTTGGAGTTTACCACACTAAGAATCGCATCAATGTCATGAATCATTAAATCCAACACCACGGGAACATCCGTACCCCTCGGGTTAAACTCTGCCAAGCGATGTGTTTCAATGAACATGGGTTCATGAATAGCATCTTTTACAGCTGTAAAAGCTGGGTTAAAGCGTTCTACATGTCCTACTTGACCTTTTACCCCGTACTTTTCTTCCATAACCAATAGCTCTTGGGCCTCTTCCAAGGTATTTGTTATCGGCTTTTCTATGAAGATATGTTTACCAGCTTCCATGGCCTTTTTTGCACATTCGTAATGGGAAAGCGTAGGTGTTACGATATCTACTACATCTACGGCATCAATCAGCTCGTTGATATTGTCAAAATAGGTATAACCAAATTCCGTGGCTACTTTTTTTCCATTGATAATATCAGCATCATAAAATCCTATGAGTTCATATTTATCCGATTCTTGGAGCAATCTCAAATGAATCTTTCCTAAATGACCGGCTCCCAAAACACCTGCTTTTAGCATGATTTTTATTTTTAGCAAAAATACACATAGTTTGGAAGGTAACCGGAACGCCCTTCTCAAAATCCGGTTTTTTTGATAAGGTTTTTTCATTGTGTTTCATTCGTACGGGGAACTTTGTTACATTTGAATTCCAAACGAACTACGATTGAAAGATACCTTTAAGCACAGGGGAATGCGCAACCAATTGGCGCAGTTATTAATAGATAAGGGAATAGTAGATGTGAAAGTGTTGGATGCCATAAGAGACATACCGAGGCATCTTTTTATGGATAGCAGTTTTGAGGGCCATGCCTACCAAGATAAGGCATTTCCCATAGCAGCTAACCAGACCATTTCCCAGCCTTATACCGTTGCATTTCAAACACAACTATTAGAATTGCAACCAAACATGAACGTATTGGAAATAGGTACAGGTAGTGGTTACCAAACAGCTGTACTGTTAAAGTGTAAAGCAAAGGTGTTTACCATTGAACGGCAATTGGAACTGTTTAAAAAAACAAATCTTTTTTTTAAGAAAATGGGCTACCGCCCTAAGAAGATTATTTTTGGTGATGGCTATAAAGGTTTGCCTAAAGATGCTCCTTTTGACCGTATTATCGTAACCGCTGGTGCTCCAGAAGTTCCAAAGGCGTTATTATCTCAATTGAAAGTGGGAGGTAGGTTGGTTATCCCTGTTGGATTTGAGGAACAGATTATGACCCTATACGTTAGAACTACAGCGAAGGAGTTTAAAAAAGAGGAATTCGGGTCTTTTAAATTTGTGCCTTTGTTAGAAGATAAAAACTAGTTGGGAATCCTCTTAGTTATTAAAACTCTTTTTTACGCGCGCCAAATCGCGTTTATTGTCCCTATCTTTCATCGTTTCTCTCTTATCGTACAGTTTTTTACCCTTCGCTAAAGCTATTTGTATTTTTGCAAAACCGCGGTCATTGATAAATAGGGCAAGAGGAACTATGGTGAGACCAGAAGTAGTAACCTCTTTCTCTAATTTTTTCAACTCCCTTTTCTGTAATAAAAGTTTACGCTGTGCTTTAGGTTTGTGTTGGTAGTGTGATGCATGGGAATATTCATCAATCTGCATATTGATTACAAAAAGTTCACCACGGTCGTTAAATTCACAAAAACTTTCCGAAATAGAGGCCCTGCCATATCTTAAGGACTTAATTTCTGTTCCCCCTAAAACGATACCGGCCGTATATTTATCTAACAGCTCGTACTCGAACCGTGCTTTTTTGTTTTTTATATTGATGTTTTTCTGCATACTTTACAAAAATAAGCACAATAAAATAATCCACTTTACTTTTGCAATGAATTAAAGTGCTTCTTTTGTAATGAATCTAATAAGTTTACGAATAGGTATAAGAAACAAAAGAGCAACGCTATTTGTGTAAATTTCATTAAAATGGTTAGTGATGCTCAATATTCTAGATAAAAAAACAAAGAAAATGAATAAATGGTATTGGATAATGGCACTGATAGTCATTACGGCATGTAAAGAAAAAACGAAAGAACTATCGGCAGAGGAAATCATTGATAAAAGTATAGCCGTGTCCGGCGGTGCGAATTATGTGACAAATGATATTTCCTTCGGCTTTCGCGATATGGAGTATACAGCAACGGGACCTAAACAGAAAAGAGTATTAACACGAAGTTTTAAGAAAGATAGTGTAATGATTAAAGATATTAGAACCCCAAATGACTTTAAGCGTTACGTAAATGATAGCCTTCTTGTTCTATCCGATTCTTTGGCGAATGTTTATGCCAACTCTGTAAACTCTGTACATTATTTCGCATACTTGCCCTATGGGCTAAATGATGTCGCGGTAAACAAAAGGTATTTAGGAAAAGTAACTTTGGATGCTGCGGAATATCATAAAATCGAGGTTACTTTTGATCAAGAGGGGGGAGGTGATGACTTTGATGATGTTTACGTGTATTGGTTCAATTCAAACACGTATAAACCTGAGTTTCTAGCTTATGAGTTTCAAGTAAATGGCGGTGGACAAAGGTTTCGAAAAGCTTTTAACGAAAGAACGGTTGGCGGAATTCGTTTTGTAGATTACCAGAACTTTAAAAGTATAGCATTAGACAATCCTATTCAGCATATAGATAAGTTATATGAATCTGGAAAATTAGAGCTATTGTCCGAAATAAAGCTTGAAAATGTAACGGTTAATCCGGGCAATTACAATTAAATATCAATTTGGAGTCCGAAGCTACACCGTTTACAATTTTCACTATATAAAGTGCTCCGTTCTCGGTATCGTCCAAGGCTTCATATTTTTCATCACTTAAGAGCATATTAACCATTTGCGGGGTTGTGTTACTATGGCCTACAATCAATATATTTTTATTTATGTTTTCGGCTTTTAATTGCTCCAAGTCTATGGTTCTAGGGTCGTAATATTGTACATCTATATTATTCTTTACTGAAGTAGCAGCTGCCGTCATCGATGTTCTGGCATAGTCTGTAGAATAAATCGCATTTATATTGGCATCCTTAAGTATTTCTGCCCAATGCATAGCGCGGCCCAATCCTTTTTGGTTTAATTCAGGGTCAGCATCATCGGGATTACTTCTATCTTTTTCTGCGTGGCGAATGAGATAGAACGTGGTTGTTCCGGTATTGGCATTGATAATTGTTACAGGTTGCTCTTCCTTACAAGCTTGTAAGAAAATAAATCCGCTAATTAGAATTAGTTTTAGAAATTTCATTTTTGTACTATTGTTTGGTAGATATAAAACTAAAAATACTCGAAAATAGTACGTTTAATAGGCTATTTTTTGTTTTTTTGCGTATGAAAAGCTTTTGTGGGGCACTTCTTATTGGTTTTGTAGTTTTTAATGTCCAAGGGCAAATAGCTCCCTTGCCTAACGATTTTAGGCAGCAGAACATTACGGAATACAATTCAAGTCTTTTAAATCCTGCATATGCTTTAGATCGCAACAACCCACCTTCTGTTGCGTTATGGGCTAGATGGCAATGGCAAACCTACGATGCGGACCCAACATCCATATTTTTTAATTACACACATAAGCTAAATGAAGCCTCTGCAATAGGTGGAGCATTTTTTCAAAATAACACAGGTGTTTTTTTAAATACAGGTGGAGCAATCAATTATGCGTATGCAATTGATTTTAGCCCTAAAGTAAGGCTAGGGGTAGGACTAAACTTTTTTGTTTTTCAACAAAAATTGGCAGATAATCGTTTTTTTCAACCAAACCCTATACAAATGTCGCCTGAAAATGACATTGTGCTACAGATGGCTCCAGGACTAAACTTGAGGGTAGATAAATTTAACATCGGTTTTGTTTCAGAAAATTTGTTCGACTATAATTTGGGCACAAATGAACGTAATACCAATCCGTCGGATAGAATGTTTTTTGGAATGGCGAGTTATGATATTCCTACAGGAATGTTTAATACTGATGGTAATTCATATTTACGGCCCGCTATTTATTTTAAGTCTATTCCAGGGTTTGACACGCAATTTGGATTCAATTCGATTTTAAGTAACGAAAAGTTTTGGGCACAAGCAGGCTATAATTCCTTTTACGGAATTTCTGGGGGCGTGGGCGGACGTTTCTTTAAACGTTTCTCTGTAGGGGCACTAGTTGAGTTTGGAACAATTCCGGAGTTGGAGGGTTCCGACCCTACTTTTGAATTGGTAACCTCTTATCGCTTTGGAAGTCAGGTAAATCCGCAGCAACTGGAAGAGCAGCTTATAGCGGAACAGGAAGAAAAGGGAAAGGCACTATTAGAAAAACAAGAACTTCTTGCCGAACAGCAGAAAAATCTTCTAGCGGAAAAAGAGAAGCAACTTTTGGCCGACCAGGAAAAAGAACAAGCCATAAACACGGCCACACAGCTTACAAATCAAGAATTAGGAGCACAAAAGGAGTTGGATAAGCAACGTGCTAAACAATATAAGGATTCGGTAAGGCAATTGAGTAGGAATACCGATGTGGCGAAGAAGGTATCTAAACGAGAGCTCAAGCGAAGGGCAGATTCCATAAGCAGGGCAGAAGAAGCCTTGGCCTACCAAGAACTGGTTGAATTGAAGAAACAACAGCGCCTAGATTCAATAGCTGGGGTCGAGAAAGCAAAAGAAGAGGCAATTGCCTTGAATTTGAAAAAACAACAGGATTCCTTGGCAGCAGTTGCTGAAGCCAAAGCGGAAGCCGAACGATTGGCTTTAAAGAACGAAGTGGTGAAACCAAAAGCAGGAGAACGCTACGAAGAGGTAATCAAGGAAGGAAGTTTGGAACCTGGTTATTATCTAATTGCCAACGTTTTTGGAACAAAACGGTATTTTGATGCCTTTATGGCGGATATGAAAAAGAGGGGTATCAATGCTGGCTCTTTCTATAGGGAGGTTAACAAGTACAACTACGTTTACTTAGGTCGTTATACTTCTATAAATGATGCTCGAAAAGCAAGAGAATCAAAGTTGGACGGAAAGTACCTCGAGAAAACATGGATATTTAGGGTAACGGGAGAATAGAACTGGGTGAATGCCATAAAAATATGGTTCGGGTGTACTTTACTCGTTATAAGGACCTATTTTGGTCTAACGACGTCCCTGGTGAGGTTATTTCAATAATAATCTAACATATTTATTTGCCCTGTGTTCAACCGGAATACAGGGTTTTTTTGTTTTTATTGGAAGGAGTGCCTTATTTTTGTTGCACACTGAATGCGCTAACCATGGATAAAGTAGAACACTACGCACAGCTTGTATTAGATAATGTCATTTCCTTTGCACCGAGGGTATTTGCCGCGATTCTGGTTTTATGGATAGGGTTTAAACTGCTTAAGAAGTTGGATGTTCTGTTATCCACTAGTTTAGAGCGACTTAGTATTTCCGATACAATGCGACCTTTTATCATTTCGCTTGTAGCTACGGTGCTCAAAATAATATTAGTGTTGATAGCAGTGTCCATATTGGGTGTTCAACTGTCTGGACTAGTAACGGTAGTAGCCGCTATGGGCTTTGCTATTGGACTTTCGTTACAAGGTAGCCTGGGAAATTTTGCCTCTGGAATTCTAATTCTTTTCTTAAAGCCCTATAAAGTTCATGATTGGATTCAGGTAGACGATAAATTCGGTAAAGTAGAGGAAATTGGAATTTTTAATTCCTTGTTAGTTACACCTGGTAATAAAACACTAATTGTCCCAAATGCAAAAATTACAGATGGTGTGGTCACTAATTTTTCAAAAAAAGGATTAGTGAGGCTGGAGCTTAATGCTCATATTCCCTATGCTGAAGACTTCCCTAAAGTACAACAAATAATTACCGAGGTCTTGGCGAATACACCTTTGGTATTGAACGAACCACCTGCGGAAATAGGCATTGAAAACTTCGACAGTCACAATATCATACTAGCTATTCGACCGTATGTATTACCAGATAATTACTGGGAAGCCACGTTTGAAGCGCATAAGGCGATAAAGCAGGTTTTTCATGAAAACAATATTAGAGTAGCCTATTCTGAAGGAATTGAGCTCGGTAGCATAGGGAAATAATTAAAGCAAAAAAGAAACGAAAATGGAAAGTCCAAACTGGAAAACTGCACTAGAATTTGAGGATATAACCTATAGAAAGTGTGATGGGGTTGCACGTATTGCTTTTAACAGACCGGACGTACGAAATGCATTTCGACCCCATACCACGAGCGAATTGATTAAGGCGTTTTATGATGCGCAAGAGGATACTGCCATTGGAGTTGTCTTGTTATCCGCCGAAGGACCGTCTACGAAAGACGGAATTTGGTCTTTCTGCAGTGGTGGCGACCAAAAGGCTAGGGGGGAGAAGGGTTACGTGGGACAGGACGGTCAACATCGACTAAACATTCTGGAAGTCCAACGGATGATCAGGTTTATGCCTAAAGTCGTTATCGCGGTCGTTCCCGGTTGGGCCGTTGGCGGTGGACATAGCCTACATGTAGTGTGTGACATGACCTTGGCGAGTAAGGAACATGCTATTTTTAAACAGACCGATGCCGATGTTACCAGTTTTGACGGTGGTTATGGATCAGCCTATTTGGCGAAAATGGTAGGACAGAAAAAAGCAAGGGAAATTTTCTTCTTAGGGCGAAACTACTCGGCCCAAGATGCTTTTGACATGGGTATGGTCAATGCTGTGGTACCGCACGACGAATTGGAAGATACCGCTTTCCGATGGGCACAGGAAGTATTGGGAAAATCGCCAATTTCTATAAAAATGCTAAAGTTCTCCATGAACCTAACCGATGATGGCATGGTTGGTCAGCAAGTTTTTGCTGGGGAAGCTACGCGATTAGCATATATGACCGAAGAGGCTAAAGAGGGTAGAAATGCCTTCCTTGAAAAGCGCAAGCCAAATTTTGGCAAGGATAACTGGTTGCCTTAAGCATTGGGAAAGTTGAACATTTGCATTTAGTTTTCTAGTTTTAACCAGTACGGTTTTAGGGGAAGCTTACATACAATTCCCGTTATCTTAGCTTGGAATAGAACAACAAACATCCTAAACTATGGGTCTTTTATTTTATTATTCTACGGAGAAAAAATAAGCACTTTTGGAATTGTCTACCTCCAGCAATGTTGAAGTAATACCACATTTGGTTAGTCCAAGTTGGTTGTTATCCCCGTTAATAGGATATTGCTCTAAGATTTCTAGATTTATACTTCGATTATTGAAGACTGCTCCTGTATTCCAATTTAAGGTAAAATCACCACTGTTTTTGGGTACGAGACCTATCTCATATCTATAACTTGTTCCGTTCGCCGTACGCGGGCCGTTCGGTATGATGTCCGCTTCCGGGCATGCGCCTAAAAAGTCTATCGTTCCAATTCGGGCAACCAATTCAAAATCTTTAACAGCATCTATTGAGTTACTGGTACGTTCCGCTGGTCTTAGACGCAAAATACTTATCACCTCCTGTAAACTTTCATTGGTATTTGGAATGGAATCTTGTGCATCCACATCATATAGCATGGTGGTGGCCATACCCTTAATCCATAAGGTGTCATTAGTAGTAAATACGGCACCTTCAGAAATAGTTATCTTAGTTTTAGGATAGATTAAATTTGCTATATCCTCCTTATCACACTGAAAAGACATTAGTAATAGGGAGAAAGAACAGACCACTGCCAATTTTCTGACCTTTGAAATCATTTTACGTGTTTTAGTATATAACAACTCACTCTGTATTTACCCTACCGCCTTATTTATAAGCACTATATATCTTGTTTATTGATGTGGTTGAAATCAACAAAAGGTATAAATCTAAAAAGAGCCCAATCTATGAAGATAGGACTCTTTTACGAGAACACTATATGAAAATGAAAAATTTTTATTACGTTTGTATTACAGTGTAAATGTAGAACCAAGCTTCAGTTTTAGGAAACTATTGTTGTGAGACAAGGCAGTTTTGTGGTGTAATGGATAAACGGCGGTATTTATCGTCTAAAAGCCATCATCTAAAGAGCCTTACCCGCAATAAACTCGTTTTGCGTTATGGGATTCTCCCTACTATTCCAAATCTTGGTCCGCTCGTATGCCTTTTTGAGAGAAAAATTGCAGCCTGTGAAATTAGGACGTAGCTAGAATAGCTTTTCATCAAATGGGATTCTCGACTGGCCGGTATACCTTATTTTCTAATGAAAAAA